>CANFQR010000049.1 GCA_947449125.1 Bacteroidota bacterium
CGATCTTACTTTAGCACCACGAGCACGCATAGCGGTAAACGCCTCGTGACCGGGAGTGTCTAAAAACGTCATACTTCTGCCATCGCCCATTTTAACGTTGTATGCTCCAATGTGCTGTGTAATACCACCAGCTTCGCCAGCCATTACATTAGCTTTTCTGATAAAATCTAGTAATGAGGTTTTACCATGGTCAACGTGTCCCATTACAGTTACTATCGGTGGACGAGGAATTAAATCTTCTGGAGAGTCTTTCTCTTCTTCATTTATTGATTCAATATCTTCAGCACTTGCAAACTCTACTTTATAACCAAATTCTTCGGCAACTATTGAAATTGTTTCAGCATCTAATCGTTGGTTAATAGAAACAAACAAGCCCAATGACATACAAGTTGAAATAATTTTTGTTACTTGAACATCCATCATTTGCGCCAATTGATTGGCGCTTACAAACTCGGCTACTTTTAATATTTTTCTATCTGCTTCGTCAAAAACAGCTTTTTCAGCCATTTTTTCACGAACATCATCACGTTTTTCTCTGCGGTATTTTGAAGTTTTTGATTTTGTGCCTTTTGCACTTAATCTAGCTAGAGTTTCTTTTATTTGAGACTGAATTTCTTCTTCTGTAAGCTCGTGACGTGGTTTACCAGGAGCGCTAGCAGGTTTTTTGGCTCTTGGATCGCCATATTTTTCCTTTGCTTTTTCTCGAGCAATAGCAGATTGCTCTTTACCAACTTTTTTTATTTCCTCTTGTGAAAGCCCGCCTTTACGAATACGTTTTCTTTTTTTCTTTTCGGCGTTTAAATCACTGATAGATTTTTTTGGTGTTTCTTTAACTACAGGTAATTCTATACTTCGAAGAATTTTAGGCCCTTCTAGTTTTTCATATTTTGTTTCTAAAAATTCTTCTTTGGGTTCTTCCTTTACTGGAGTAGGCTCAATAGAAACTGGCACATTTGTTATTGCTGGAGGAGGTACCGGAACTTCAGATTTAATTTCTTTGGTTTTGGCAAGTTCTTTTTTAGATTTCTTTTCAGGCTTTGTTTTAAGATTCATTGAATCTAAATCAAGTTTGCCTAAAACTTTTGGGCCTTCGCTGTTTGAAACAATGTTTTCAGTCTTTTCCTGTTCCGCAATTTTTTCAGGTTCGTTGGCAATGTCAGTTTTTTCCGGAGTTTCAGTTTTTGTTTTCAAGGTGAGATCTTTAATAATAACCTCGTCTGATTCCTCGTCTTCGTTTTGTTTCTTAAGATTTACATCAGATAAAACAATGGTTTCGCGCTTTAGTTTAGTGATGTTTTGCGAAACGCTTTCGGCTTCTTCTCTAGCAGATTTATCACTAGAGAATTCTTTCAGCAAAAGGCTGTATTCCGCATCTCCTATTTTAGCATTAGGATTACTGTCTATTGGCTTACCTTTTGAAGCAAGAAATTCAACTATCTTACCTAAAGATAAATTGAACTCTTTTGCCACTTTGCTTAATCGAAGTATTTTAGTTCCTTCTGACATATTTTAATTTAAACTATTTATTAATTTAATTTTTTAGCGAAATACGGTTTTCGCAAAACCATTAGCTTTTTATTTTTAATTAGTCTTCAAATTCAGAAGCTAAAATTTCTCTAACGTTTCCTATTGTTTCTTCAGATAACCCTGTTCGGCGAATTAACTCTTCATCGCTTAACTCTAAAACAGCTTTAGCTGTATCGCAACCAATTGATTTTAATTGTTCGATAACATCATTTTCAATTTCATCAGAAAACTCTTCCAAATCAACATCTTCAGTTTCAACATCAACATCAGTATCACGAAACACATCAATTTCATAACCGGTTAATTTTCCTGCTAATTTAATATTGTAACCACCTTTACCAATAGCTAAACTAATTTGATCAGGCTTTAAGAAAACTTCAGCGCGTTTAGTTTCTTCATCAATTTTTATTGAAGTTATTTTTGCTGGGCTTAATGTTCTTTGAATTAGTAATGTAGAATTATTTGTAAAATTAATAACATCAATGTTTTCATTTTTTAATTCGCGAACAATTCCATGTATACGCGAACCTTTCATACCAACACATGCGCCAACAGGATCTATTCTATCGTCATAAGATTCTACGGCAACTTTTGCACGCTCACCTGGTTCGCGAACTATTTTCTTAATTGTAATTAATCCATCAAATATTTCAGGAACTTCGTTTTCAAATAAACGTTCTAAAAACACAGGAGATGTTCTTGAAACTACAATTGAAGGTGTTCCATTTTTCATTTCAACTTTAGAAACAACCGCTTTTACAGTGTCGCCTTTTTTAAAGAAATCAGATGGAATTTGTTCAGTTTTAGGCAACAATAACTCGTTACCTTCATCATCCATTAGCATAATTTCTTTTTTCCATACCTGATAAACTTCTGCTGTTATAATGTCTCCAACTTTTTCTTTATACTTATTAAAAATTTCGCTTTTTTCTAGTTCAAGAATTTTTTGAACTAAGTTTTGGCGAACAGATAATACAGCACGACGACCAAAGTCTTCAAGTTTAACTTTTTCAGACAAGTCTTCGCCAATTTCAAAATCAGGCTCTATTTTTTGAGCTTCAGAAAAACTAATGTGCTTGTTTTCGTCGTAGTCAAAAGAATCTTCTGCAAATTCATCGTCCACAATTCTGCGATTTTTATAAATTTCAACGTCGCCTTTATCGGGATTAACAATAATGTCAAAATTTTTATCACTGCCATACTTTTTGATGAGCATGCTTCTAAAAACATCTTCGATGATGCTCATTAATGTGGCACGATCTATGTTTTTATTGTCTTTAAATTCTGAAAACGATTCAATTAGGTTAACGCTTTCCATAGCTTTTCTTTTTTTAAAATTTAAGTTTAACTTTTGATTCTTTTATTTGCTTGTAATTTATTTTTTGTTGTTTAGTAACTGTAATTTTTCCTTTTCCAATGGGTTTATTTTCTCTAAAACTGTTTTCTAATACAATTTCATTGCCATCAAAATCAACTAAAGTCCCTTCCATTTTTGTACCATCTTCTAGTTTAATTTCAAAATCACGACCAATATGCTTTTTATATTGACGCGGCATAATTAGTGGAGTAGAGGCTCCATGAGAGCTGACATCTATTGAAAAATCAAGGCTTTTTTCATTTAATGTTTTTTCAAGATGTCTGCTTACGGCAACACAATCACTTATTTTAACACCTTCATCGCCGTCTAAAAAAATATTAATATGATTATCAGAACCTATCTTTAATCCAGTTAAGAAAACAGGACCATCAGAAAGGTATTCAGTAATAATAGTTGTTATGTAATCTTTAGTAATCAATTTTTAAATAATAAAAGAGGGGACTTATGTCCCCTCATAATCTTAACTTTTTATCGAGAACAAATGTAGACAATTTATTTTAAATTAAAAAACAAAAAATGTAAAAGTGGCACCTTGTCTATGCGAAGTTTTTGGTCTTTATCAATGATACGAAATATTATGTTATTTTAAGGTTTGGCTTCAAATCCATTTGTCAATAACTTTCTTATATTATAATACCGTACCATGATTATTTATAAATCATTTAATTTTAGGTAGTTAAGTCACTTTTTTAACAAAACACCGTATAAATTTAAAAAAATCAAACTTATTTTTAAGTTTAAATTTTGTTTTAACTATGATATATTTATTTTTGTGTCAAAATTTAAAACGAATAATAATGTCAGACATTACAAACAAAGTAAAATCAATCATCGTTGATAAATTAGGCGTTGATGAAAAAGAAGTAACCCCAACAGCTAGTTTTACAAATGATTTAGGAGCAGACTCGTTAGATACTGTTGAATTAATCATGGAATTTGAAAAGGAATTTAACATTGCTATTCCTGATGAGCAAGCTGAGAAAATTGGCACAGTTGGTGATGCCATTGCTTACATTGAAGCAAACGCAAAAAACTAATTTTTAAATTTATGCAATTAAAACGTGTAGTTGTTACAGGCCTTGGAGCTGTAACGCCTTTGGGTAATAATGTTAACGATTATTGGAACAACTTAATTAATGGCGTTAGTGGCGCAGCTGCAATTACACGTTTTGATGCATCAAAATTTAAAACAAGGTTTGCTTGTGAAGTAAAAGGATTCAATATTGAAGATTACTTTGATAAAAAGGAAGCTCGAAAATTAGACACTTACTCATGGTATGGAATCGCAGCCAGTGTTCAGGCTGTTGCAGATAGTGGAATAGATGCTGAAGGAATTGATAAAAATGAAATAGGTGTTATTTGGGGTAGTGGAATTGGGGGTTTAGATACTTTTCAAAACGAAACATTTGCATTTGCTAAAGGCGACGGCACGCCTAGGTTCAATCCATTCTTTATTCCTAAAATGATTGCTGATATTTGTAGCGGTCATATTTCAATACGATTTGGATTTAGAGGTCCTAATTTTACAACTGTTTCAGCTTGCGCGTCATCTACAAACGCATTAATTGATGCTTTTAATTATATTAGATTAGGAAAAGCAAATGCAATTATTACAGGTGGTAGCGAGGCCGCAATAAACGAAAGTGGCATTGGAGGTTTTAACGCTTGCCAAGCTATGAGTACAAGAAATGATGAGCCCGAAAAAGCTTCACGTCCATATGATAAAGATAGGGATGGTTTTGTATTAGGGGAAGGTGGCGCCGCTATTGTTTTAGAAGAGTTAGAGCATGCATTAGCTCGTGGAGCAAAAATATATGCCGAAGTAATTGGCGGCGGAATGAGTGCGGACGCGCACCATATAACAGCACCACATCCCGAAGGTTTAGGGGCAACTTTAGTTATGAATCGTGCATTAAAAGATGCAGGCATTAACCCCAACGAAATAGATTATATTAATACTCACGGAACAAGCACCCCTCTGGGAGATACAGCTGAATTAAAAGCTATAGTTAATGTTTTTGGTGAACACGCATATAATTTAAATATTAGCTCAACAAAAAGCATGACAGGTCATTTACTCGGCGCAGCAGGTGCTGTTGAAGGTATAGCAACTATTTTAGCAGTTAAAAACGATATAATACCGCCAACTATAAATCATTCAACTGCAGACCCGGAGATAGACCCGAAATTAAATCTTACATTTAATAAAATGCAGAAACGTACTGTAAATGCTGCTATTAGCAACACTTTCGGTTTCGGAGGTCACAACGCAGCTATTGTGATTAAAAAATTTAACCCATAACATTTTGGCAATAAAAAAATTATTATCGCATTTTTATTTTAAAAAAACTAAAAGCGATAAGGATTTTAAAAATTGGATTAAAACTACCATTGGTTTTAGTCCTAAAAATTTATCATTATACCATCAGGCATTTTTGCACAGCAGTGCAGGTGAAAAAAAAAATCAAATTGCCATTTCTAACGAGAGACTTGAGTTTTTAGGTGATGCTGTGCTGGGCACAGTAATTGCAGAGTATATTTTTAAAATTTATCCTTATAAAGACGAAGGCTTTTTAACACAACTGCGTAGTAAAATTGTTAATGGCCAAAATTTAAAAGAACTCTCTATAAAATTTGGTTTTAATAAACTATTAAAAACAAATTTAACAAAAGACGAAAAACTAAAATCAAGCGCCTACGGAGATGCTTTTGAAGCATTTATTGGTGCTGTTTATCTTGATTTAGGGTATGAAAAAACCAAAAACTTTATTAATTCAAAAATTATTAAATTTCATATTGATATTAACGAGTTAGTTAACACGGATTCTGACTACAAAAGCCAGCTACAGATTTATTGCCAAAAAAATAAATACAAACTGGAATACAAATTAATTAATGAAGAAAAACAGGGGGCAAATAAATTATATAGTATTCAAGTTCTCATAAACGATAAATCTTATATAACATTTGAAAATTTTAGTAAGCGGGTTGCCGAACAAAAAGCGGCTCAACTTACATTAGAAGAATTAAAAAAAGAAATTGGCTAAAATTATTTTAAATACTTCCGAAGATTATTTTGATTTTATGCTATTTGGCATTGTTTGCCAAGAAAACCAATATCATATTGTTAGCGCAATAAATCAATATTTAAAAATAAATTTATGCCTTACAGATTTTTTACCCTTTAATTTAAAGGATGGTAAGCTGTTTAATTTTTCATTATACAGTTTTCAAGAAGAGGATCTTGGTATTACATTTCAACTCATCCCAAACCACAGTAATTTCGAGGAACCAAACATTAATGACATAAAATCTAATGATTTATTTGCAGAAGTTGATGTTGACGAAAGGGTTATACTAATTAAAGAATTGCCAAAAACAGACTATTTCCTCCTCGTAAAAGGCGAAGATATTTACAATTATCAAACAAAAATAATCGATAAACTAAAATTAATTCCCGAAATAATACAAGTGCAATTTATTGAAGCTAAAGAATTAACCAGTAAACGCAATCTTATTTTTTAACGATTAACTTTGTACCTTAATTTGTTCTTAATATTGTATTTCAAATTTATGCTATGGAGGATTTACGAAAACAAATCATCAAATTAAGAGAGGATTTCACCAAAGGAGTTTTAAACGAAGAAGAAATTTATAAAAACCCGGCTTCTCAGTTTGAATTTTGGTTACAGCAGGCAGTAGATGCAAAAGTGTCAGAGGTTCAGGCAATGGATTTAGCAACTGTTTCTGCCGAAGGTAAACCAACGTCTCGCATAGTTTATTTAAGAGAGTTTAAAGATAATGGTTATTGGTTTTACACAAATTACAACTCCAAAAAAGCTAAGCAGTTATTAAATAATCCCAACGCTTCTATAACATTTTTCTGGCCCGATCTAGAACGACAAATAAGGATAGAAGGCATCGTTGAAAAAGGAAGTAACGACATGAGCGACGACTATTTTAATAACCGGCCATATGATTCCAAAATTGGAGCGTGGGCCAGCAATCAAAGCCATTTTTTAACTTCTCGGCAAGAACTCGATGAAAAATTAGAAGAGCTTAAAAAACAATTTACTCCCGAAACTATTGTTAGGCCTGACTTTTGGGGTGGGTTTAAATTAAATGCTAATTATTACGAGTTTTGGCAAGGGCGTAAAAATCGCTTACATGACAGAATTTGTTACACTTTAGAAAATAATAACTGGAAAATAAACAGATTAGCCCCCTAATATTTATGACAAAACAAGATAAAATAAACAGCTTTGATTCAAACGGCATAGGACAATTAAACGATGGCATGTTTGGTTTGCCATTTTCTATAGAAGAATGCGAAACAGTTTTAATACCTGTACCATGGGAGGTAACCGTTAGTTATAGCGGAGGCACTGCTCAAGGCCCTCAGGCAATATTAAATGCAAGCTATCAGGTTGATTTGCATGATCCTGTTGTAAAAGACGCCTGGAAAAAAGGTATTGCTATTGACGAAATCAGCACCGAGATAAAAACAAAAAGCGATACACTCCGACAACTAGCCGAAGAATATATTGATGCTCTAGCAAATGGCGCCGACGAAAAAAACGATGCTCTAAAACAAATTTCTACTACAATAAATTCCGAGTGTTTATGGTTAAATAATTGGGTAAAAAACAGAGTACTACATTTTTTAAACAAAAATAAAATTGTGGGTTTAATTGGCGGTGACCATTCAACACCTTTAGGCATGATGCAAGCTCTGGCCGAAAAATTTGGCGAATTTTCAGTTCTGCAAATTGACGCCCATGCCGATTTAAGAAGCGCTTACGAAGGTTTTGAATTTTCTCACGCATCAATCATGTTTAACGCCTTAAAAATTAAGGAGGTTAAGAAACTTGTACAGGTGGGTATTCGTGACTATTGTGAAGAGGAATTAAATTTAATTAATAACAGTAATGGCAGAATAAAAACTTTTTTTGACCGAGACATTAAATATGCTCAATACACTGGCGATAGCTGGGATAGAATTTGTAATCGAATAATTAACGAATTGCCCGAAAATATTTATTTAAGCTTTGACATTGACGGCCTGGATCCAAAATTATGTCCCAATACCGGAACGCCTGTTGCAGGTGGATTTGAGGCAGAACAAGTTTTGTTTTTGTTGGAGAAAATTGTGAAAAGTGGGCGAAAAATCATTGCCTTCGATTTAAATGAAGTGGCTCCCGGACCAGAAGGTAATGATTGGGATGCTAATGTGGCGGCACGTTTAATATATAGA
>CANFQR010000050.1 GCA_947449125.1 Bacteroidota bacterium
CCAAAGAATGCCAATTGGAGAATTGCCTCTTATAATAATATCGTTTCTTGAATCGTTTGCTCCGCTAACTCCCGCAAAATTAGCTGCCATTCGGGCGGGGTCATTTCGGCTACCTGCGTACCTTGCAGCCTCTTCTGAGCTGAAAAGTCTTGAGCTAACGGTACTCATTTTATTGTTGGTTTTTGTTTTATCTTGCTCTGCGGTTACAACAATTTCCTGTCCTTGAATAACACTTTCTTCCAGTTCAATTGTTGAAACTGATTCTTTGCCGGCATTTAAAATAATGGTGATGTATTTTTCCTTGTAACTTACCATTTGAAATTTTATTTGCCATCTACCAATGGGTGTGTTAGAAAGTTTAAATTCACCCTTTTCGTTTGTACTTGTTGCAATTATGGGCTCAGAGTTAATTAATTGCACAATTACACCAGGTATTGGCATTTGAGTTTGTTTGTCAACAACTATGCCTTTAATAGTTTGTGTAATGGTTTGCGAGTTAGCTTGACTGAACGTAAACAATAAAAAAGCAAAGAATATACTTTTGTTATTCTGAATTTTAAAGGATATAGTTTTTAATAAATTGTACATATATTAATTAAATCAAAAATCTAACACCAAATTAAATTTATTGTTTACGGTGTTGTTGATGAAACAGGAATAATTTTTCCGTTAAAATAATTATGCCCAACAAGTGCAAAATTGCATATATATTCTGCCATTTCTATGGCTTTTAAAGGCGCTTTATATCCCGGAAATGCTTTGTTTAACATTTCTGTTTGAACAGCGCCAATTGCTAAACAGTTAACGGCAATATTTTTTGGTTTTAATTCTTCTGCTAAACATTCTGTTAAGCCGCATAAAGCCGCCTTGCTACTTGAGTATGCTGTAAGCCCCGGAAATTTTGAACTTCCCTGAAAACCACCCATGCTGCTAATATTTACAATGTGCGCTTTGTTTTTTTTATTAAACAAGGGCATTAGGCTTTGAATAAGATTAAAAGGTCCAAAAACATTTGTTGTATAAACAGAAACAAGTTCTTTATTGGTGATTTTTTCAAATGGTTTATTAACTATTTCGCCTGCATTATTAATTAAGATGTCGATTTTTAAATTTAATGCACGAAGTGTTTTAATTATTTTTTTATGATCAGATGGTTTTGTAATATCTGCTTTAATTGGTAATACAGAAGTGGTGTTGTTATGATTAACAAGTTTGGTCAAAGAAACTGTGTTTCGCGAAATGCCAATTACAATCGTGTTTTTATTTTTTGAAAAGTGTTTTACCATTTCAAATCCAATACCTTTTGATGCACCCGTTATTAGTATAATCATATTTAGTAAATTTGTTTACGAATATACTTTTAAATTAGATGAAAAAGGGAACTATAATTATTGTTTTATTGCTCTTTTTTTGTTCGGGATATTACGCGCAAACAGATGAGGTTTATACAGGAGTTTCTAAAGCTGATACTAGTAAAAATTCCAAAAAAAGGAACAATACAAATTGGATAAAGAAAGTGACTTATGGAAGTAATTTCCAGGCAATTTTTGGAACCTACACTTACATTTATCTATCACCAACTATAGGGTACAACTTAACAAAAAATTTTAATGTTGGTGTTGGATTTATATATAGTTATGCAAATATTAATTATAAAGGATACGGACGATTTGAGCAATCTATTTATGGGGCACATTCTTACGCACGTTACTTTATTAATGAAAGTTTTTACGCTCAGGCTCAGTTTGACCATTTATTGCAGCCAAATGTGTATAATTATTATTACCCTAGAGAAAAAATTTGGGTGGATTATTTTTTGTTAGGAGGCGGGTATAGGCAATCACTTGGAAAGCGAGCAGCTTTTGTAAGTTCAATAATGATAAATTTAACTCCAAATGTATTATCTATTTATCCTAATCCGATATTCCAAGTTGGATTTGTGGGTGGATTTTAATCACGCTGCTATTTAGAATTTTTTTCTGACATTAAAGGGTTTAGTTGCTTTATCAATGGTTGTTAAAACAGTATTAATTTTAGTATTATCGTTAATTAGCTTTAAGCTTTCTTTTATCTCATCGTCGTTCTGTAACGAAAATTCAATTCTTCCTTTTTGGAAATAAAATCTGCCAATTATTTCTTCTTCTAAATATTTTTTTATCTGACTTTTATTTTTTGCCAAATCATCCTTTTTATTTGCCAACATTTTATTTAACAAATTATTGTATTCTGTTATAATATCATTAAAGTAATTGTCATACTCTGCATCTTTTTTTAAATCTTCAAGTGCTAACTCGCTTTCTGTTTTGTATGAATAATCTTTATCTTTTAAATAAGTTATAAAATCATTATAGGCTTCGTCAGATAATTTAAAATTTGTAGGTGTTGGGATTTTAGAATTAGCCAGAAAATACTTAGTGGCATAATTAAAAATATGATTTTTAGAAATCAAAGTCATTAACACATTACTATACTTTTCATTTGGAGTTTTAATATCGGGCATTATTCCTGCACCATCGTATACTACTCTCCCGTGTTTGGTTTTGAAAGCTGTAATTAAGCTGTCAGGAACTTTTTCTACCCTTCCTTCGCTATCTTTATTTGAATAATCTAAAGCTTGCACGCATCTGCCACTAGGGATATAATATTTGGCAACAGTTATTTTTATTTGAGCGTTGTAAACTAAAGGTTTTGTTTGTTGCACTAATCCTTTTCCAAAGGTCCGTTTCCCAATAATTACTGCTCGGTCTAAATCTTGTAAAGCACCGCTTACAATTTCAGAGGCTGAGGCCGAATTTTCGTTTACTAAAACGGTTAAAGGAAGTTGTGTGTCAATCGGGTTGTTTACCGCGAGGTATGACTTATCCCAGTCAGTTATTTTTCCTTTAGTAAAAACAACTTCTTGTCCTTTATCAATAAAAAAATTTACAATGTTTACTGCCTCATTTAGCAATCCGCCAAGGTTATCTCTTAAATCTAAAATAATGTTTTTACAACCTTTTGATTTAAGATCTAGCAAAGCGTTTTTTACTTCGCCACTGCAGTTTTCGGTAAAAGAAATTAATTTAATATAACCAGTTTCGTTATTGGGAAGCATGCCATAATATGGAACAGCTTTTGTTTTAATTTCTTCTCTGACCAAGTTTAACTCCGTAGGAACATTTTGTCCGGCTTTAATAATTTTAAGTTTAACGGCAGTTCCCGCTATACCTTTTAATAGGGTAGAAATATCGTCACTTTTTTTATTTTCAACATTTATTCCGTTTACTCCTATTATTTGATCGCCAGCCAAAATGCCTGCCTTTGAAGCAGCAAACCCTTCGTATACATCGGCAATCATTATTTTACCATCAATATCATTAACCAGAGCGCCTATACCACCATACTCGCCGGTTGTAATGTACCTAAAATCTTCAATGTCATTTTCAGTATAATAAACTGTGTATGGATCTAAAGATCCCAACATGGCATCAATAGTCGTTTTCATGAGTTGCCCAGGTTTGGTGTCATCAACATAAGCAACATTTAATTCACGATAAACAGCATTAAAAATATCAAGGTTTTTACTTATTTCGAAGTAGTCAGGAGTATAAGAAACACCAATAATAATAACGGCTAAAAGGGACAATGCCGCCAACCATTTTTTCAATATTTTTTTTCGGAACATTACACAATTTATTTTATTCTAAATTAACTATAATTGTTCATTCAATTTAAGTTTAAAAAGTGTAAATTAAAATTATTTAATGTTTTTACTTTTAAAGGATAAAAAATAACTTATCTTTGCGACCGAATTAATCCCGTAAGATTATGTCATTTATTTTTAGTCAGCGTTTTACAGAAGTCATTCATCATCTTTTATTGACTTTATCCTGAAAGAAACTAAATCCATTTTTTTACATAAAAAAATAGAATTATGAAACTATCCATGTTTAAGTTTAATCTGCCTAAAGAATTAATAGCAGAGCATCCGGCAAAAAATCGTGAAGATTCAAAATTAATGGTTGTTGACAGAGCAACAGGAAAAATTAGCCATAAAAAATTTAAGGATGTTATTAATTATTTTGACGAGGGCGATGTGTTGATTTTAAATGACACTAAAGTTTTTCCTGCACGGATGTACGGAAATAAGGAAAAAACGGGGGCCAAAATTGAAGTGTTTTTATTACGTGAATTAAACGCAGAGAGCAGGTTGTGGGATGTTTTGGTTGATCCAGCTAGAAAAATCAGAATAGGTAATAAGTTATATTTTGGCGAAAATGATAATTTAGTAGCGGAGGTTATTGACAATACAACCTCAAGAGGCAGAACATTACGGTTTTTATATGATGGCAGTTATGAAGAATTCAGAAAAGCTTTATATGATTTAGGCGAAACTCCATTGCCAAAATATATTAAGCGACCAAATGAACCTGAAGATACAGAGCGCTATCAAACTGTATTTGCGAAAAATGAAGGAGCCGTTGCTGCCCCAACTGCGGGATTACATTTTAGCCGTGAATTATTAAAGCGCTTAGAGATAAAAGGCGTTCATTTTGCACCTATAACTTTGCACGTTGGTTTAGGAACATTTAGAACTGTTGAAGTAGAGGATTTGACTAAACATAAAATGGAGAGTGAAGAAGCTTTAATCTCTGGCGATATTTGTAAGATTGTAAATAACGCAAAGGATAAAAAGAAAAGAGTTTGTGCAGTAGGAACAACGGTAATGAGAGGTATTGAGTCTTCGGTATCAACTACCGGCCAATTAAATCCTTATGTAGGTTGGACAAATAAATTTATTTTCCCTCCTTACGATTTTAGCGTGGCAAACTGCATGATTACTAATTTTCATATGCCGGAAAGTACTTTGTTGATGATGGTAAGCGCTTTCGGTGGATATGATTTAATTAACAAAGCATATAAAGAGGCCATAAAAGAAAAGTATCGTTTTTATTCCTATGGCGATGCCATGTTAATTCTTTAATAAAAAAACCCTGTTTAAAATTTTAAACAGGGTTTTTTTAACTATTAATGTTTCTAGTTTAGCTTAATGTTGCTGCTGCCTATAACAATACCATCACAAGTTATTTCTATCGTATAATTTCCCGAAACAAATTCTCCTTGTCCTTCACAATAAGTTACGCCGGTAATTTCCGTATTGGCATAATTTAAAGTTTCCTTACCTGCATAATAACCGCTGCTTTTATTAAAAATGAATTTATAATTATCGTCATAACTCTTAGCTAGTTCTTTACCATCAGGAGTAATAATTCTGATATACACTGTTTTTTCGCCTGGTTTGGCAATTTTGTTTTCGCCTAAACTAAATGATATTTTAATTTTCTCGGTTTTACTGGCTTTGGTGGTTTCAACTTCTTTTTTGCCACCTTTTTTAAATAGCACACCTTTAGCGCTAATATTAAAACAAGTTAATATACTGCCTTTTTCAATGGTTGATTTTAATTCGTCTTTTTCTTTAATAAGAGTATTTTGTTTTTCTTTCTCAGCGCTTAATTGTTTTAAAACGGTTTTCTTTTCAGCAACTAAGGTTTGATTTAATGTGTTTAAAGAGTCTATAGTTCTTACAAATCCTTTCATAATAACTCTTAGCGTTTCTGTTTCTTTACGCAATTTAGAAATTGTATACGCATCGCCTTTATGCTTTTCGGCTTCTATGATTAGTTCTTCTATCCTTGCTTTTTGTTCATCTATTTTTTTTTGCATGACAGAGTCTTTTGCTACAATCTCATTGTAATCTTCTTTAAGTGATAATAAATCTGATCTTACATTATCTCTTTCAACGATAATAGTTTCAGAAATTGTTTTTTGTTCAACAACTTTTCCTTGTTCTTTTAAAAGAAACCAAATAGTTAAACAGTTTGTAATTGTTAGGAGGAAAATTATAAACCACAACACAAGTGGCTTTTTTTTGTTTGAATTTTCTTTTTCTTCGGTCATAACACAAAAATAATAGACAAAAACACTATTTTAGCATGAAAGCCATGACAATTATTAACGATTTAATGTCACTAATTTATCCGCGGCATTGTGAAGCCTGCGCAGAAAATTTGTTTAGGCATGAACATTTTATTTGTAATTATTGTAAACTTAGTCTCCCAAAAAGTAATTATCATCAAAAAAGGGAGCATGAATTAAGTTTGATTTTTGCAGGCAGAGTTCCCTTTAAGAACTATTTGAGTTTTTATGTTTTTGAAAAGAGCGGCAAAGTACAAAGAATGCTTCATGCAATTAAATACCAAAATCAAAAGGAGTTGGCTGAATTTCTAGGTGAATTATATGCGGAAGATTTAGTAAAAGAAAATATATTATCAGACATAGATATAATAATGCCAATACCATTGCACCCAAAAAAATTAAAAGCTAGAGGATTTAATCAAAGTGAATGGTTTGCAAAAGGTATTGCTAAACTAATATTAAAACCTGTAAATGGGTTTTCTTTAGAACGAAAAAAAGAAACTGCCACACAAACTAATAAGAAAAAATATCAACGCTGGGAAAATGTGGATGGTATTTTTAATTTGAAACAGCCGGAATTATTTGCAAACAAACATGTTTTGTTGGTTGATGACGTAATTACTACTGGTGCAACCATTGAAGCGACCTGGCAGGCCTTGAAAGATGTGGAAGGTATTAAAGTATCGGTTATTAGTATTGCATTTGCTTCAAGAAAAATATGACATTTTTTTACAACGTAATTAAACATTTAAAAAACGAGATTTGTCTTCCGTAGGAAGTAAGGCGCAATTTTTTACCCTGCCAAAAATTTTCATTCTGTTTTTTGCAATAACATCATAAATATTATTTCTGATAAAAGGCGGAATAATTACAAATATTATCATAACCGGCCAAAAGCCTTTTAAATATGGCATTAACCTCAATACAGCGCATGTTTTAATATAAGCCGAATGGTCTTTAATTAAAATAATCGAATCAATTTTTTCATCTAATTCAAAATATGATTTTAATTTGATACCAACTTCAGACGTTAGTGGCGCAAAATGCATGCGGTTATTTTTTTCGTATTTTAAAAAGGTAAGAATACTTCTATTACAAAAACCACATTCGCCGTCAAAAAGCAAAATGGGTTGTTTTTTTAAGATCTCATTAATTTCCATTAGGGGCGAGGATAAATAAAATAGGGGTCAACACTAAGCTCGTATCGTTTTGGTAAAAGTGTAAACGACATTAAATCAATAAAATTCACAAAACCGTTTCTGCCATTGCATAAGCTTGTGTGATGAGGTGCAGGACCCTTTGATTGGATATTTCGGGAAACAACATAGATAAGATTTTTCACATCGTCAACAGCTATACCATGTGGCTGGAATCCAACCTTTAAATTGTTTGTTGCATAATTTGAAGCATTTATTTTTGTGACTAAACCCATAGAGCCTGCAAAGCTAGTACTGTCATATGGACACGATACGAAGTAAGCATTTGCAACTAAAGAAAATACAATTTCTTGCGGGTATTTTCCCGTGCTAATGGTAGTTGTTACAACGCCACTAGAAACATTAAACACGCGTACATCATTTGATTTTTGACAGGTTATTAATAATTCATCCGAATTATTTTTTGATAGTAAAATATCATGAGGGTCTAATGATGAAACATATTTTAAAGGGCCATTATCTAAAGAAAAAGGTGTTGTGTTAGAAAACCCTGTGTCAATTTTTGTAATAAAATTTCCTGTTTGTGAAGCTACATAAAGGGCATCTTCAGAATAATTTAACGCAATACCATGTGGAAAATATTGACCACCTAAAAAATGGATTAATTGCATTTTTTCTAAATCTACAGCGGCTATTTTTCCGCTTGCAGTCCATGAAACACAATAGGCTCGTTTATTGTCTTTTGAAATTATAAAAGTATTCCAATCTAATGCATCTGTATTTCCTGTCCCGGCCGACAAAGGGGATAAAGGAATTTCGCCAACATAACTATCGTCGCTGCAGCGAAATTTTTGCATGATGTTATTATTAATGAATATTACATACCAATATTTCCCATCCCAAGATACTTTAACCTGATGCGGGCTTTCAATTATGCCGGGCTTATTTCCTACCTCTATGTAGCGCATTGGCAATTGTGTTTCGGCATCAAACACAGTTACTACATCACA
>CANFQR010000051.1 GCA_947449125.1 Bacteroidota bacterium
AAAATCATGTTAACTACAAACTTTGAATTGTCTGTCCAAAGCAAGGCATTTTTATTTAAATGATTACCAAACTGTTTAAAGTAAGGTATATCAACAACGCTTACAAAAAAATAAATACATTCTAAAAACATAAAAGTATAAAATCCAAAACTATTTATACTTATAACTTTATAATTAAAAAAATGACTGATTGAAAAAACAAGAGCTGGTAAAAAAGCAATCCAACAAAAAACAGCTGTGTCAAATTCAAGGCCCATTCTAAACGACATATATTTTTCGTAGAACGAAACTTGCTCAACATCTGTTGATTTGTTTATGAAATAAAAAAGAAAACGAATAAAAAAGAAAAAGAAAAGGTTTAATAAATAAAGTTTTATTAAAAATTTAATGTGCGTCGGAATTTTTACAATTAATTTATGAAGCATTTAAAAGCTCTTTTGCATTTTTTAAAGCGGTTTGAGTTGGTTTGCTGGTGCTTAACATCTTTGCGATTTCATTAATGCGCTCCTCTGCAGTTAATTCTTTAATATAGGAAGTGGTTTTAGCGTTGTCATCATTTTTGTAAACAAATAAATGATGATTTCCTTTACTTGCCATTTGCGGTAAATGAGTTATGGCTACTACTTGCATACTTTCTCCCATCTTAAACAAAATATTTCCTATTTTATCAGCAACATCACCGCTCACTCCGGTGTCAATTTCATCAAAAATAATTGAGGGTAATTTTTTTCTGGATGCAAGCAGCGCTTTTAAGCATAGCATCAATCTGGATAATTCTCCGCCACTTGCCACTTTATGCAATTCGTTTAACCCTGAACCTTTGTTAGCGGAAAATAAAAATTTTACCTGGTCAATTCCGTTTGCGGTTAACTCATTGGATTGATTTATTTCAATTTTAAAATTTGCATTTTGCATTGATAAATCGGATAAACTGATTTTTACCTGGGTTTCAATCTCACTAATTGCGTTTAGTCTTGTTTCAGAAATTTGTTTAGCAAGTTTTTTACAGGCTGCAAGTAGAACGTCTATTTGCTTTTGTATAGTATTAATTTCAGATTCAATTGATTCAAATTGTGTTAATTTTTTTTCTAAATCTTCTTTAATTTCCAACAATTCTGACTCAGATTTAACATTGTGCTTTTTGAGCAATCGGTTAAGTTTGTCGAGTTTTAAATTTACTTCTTCTAACTTGGCGGCATCAGATTGTACATCGGCTTCGGCATTATCTAATTCAGAGGTCAAATCTTTCAAATCAATGTAAATAGAATTTAGCCTTTCAAAAAAAACAGCATAATTATTCCCGTATTTTGAAAGCGAATTCAAATTCTGCTTAACTAAGCCCAAAAGACTTAATATATTTGTTTCGCCTCCATTTAATGAGTTAGCGGCATTCAATAAAGTGCTTTTTATAGTTTCGGCATTTTCAAGCGCTAAACTTTCTTCCTCTATTAATTTTAATCCGTTTGTTTTAATGTCCGCATCTTGCAACTCATGAAATAAAAACTGATAATAGTCTAAATCTTTTTTTGCTTGTGCTTCTTGTTCCTTTAGGTTTTTTAAAACGTTATTAAGCTTGTTTAATTTGCCAAATTCTGATTTATAATCGGCAAAATCTTTTAAATTGCCAGCAAATGCGTCCAGCAATTCTAATTGGAAGTTTGTTTGGTTTAATAATAGTGTTTGGTGTTGCGAATGTATATCAATTAATTTTTGAGATAATACTTTTAACGCATTTAAACTAACCGGTGTATCGTTTAAAAAACTTCTAGATTTGCCGTCGGTACTAATTTCTCGGCGCAATAAAATTGTAGAATCAACATCTAAATCGTGCTCTTCAAAAAATTCAGATAAATCTAACCCATCAACATTAAACTCTGCTTCAACAATACATTTTTTGTTTTTATTTTGAAGCGAGGACAAATCTGCTCGATTACCTAAGGCGAGACTTAATGCTTCTAAAAATATTGATTTTCCTGCCCCTGTTTCACCAGTTATTACCGTTAAATTTCCAGGGAAAGAAACTTCCATTTCTTCAATTAAGGCAAAATTACTTATATATAAATTTTTAAGCATGTGTTTAAATTGCTAACATATACAAATTTAAAAACATAATCTTTTATGTAGATTAAATTCTATTATCTTTTTAAATTTATGGATTATTTAACTTATAAATTGCATGAACAATTCAAAATCAAAAAAATCGTTAGTTAGCCGAATATTAAAATGGACAGGTATTTCAATAATATTACTTATTATATTTTTAATTATTGCTCCGTTTATTTTTAAAGATAAAATTGTAACCATTGTTAAAGAACAAGCTAATGCCAACCTAAACGCAAAGGTAGATTTTGGCGAGTTTGATTTATCTCTAATTTCTTCATTTCCTGATTTCAGATTTAAAATAAACAATGTTAGTGTAATAGGAATAAATGAATTTAAAGACGACACCCTTATTTACATTTCAAGCTTAAGCACCGATATTAATTTAAAAAGTGTTATTAGCGGCGGGCCATATGCTATTAATTCTATTTCGCTTGAGAAAACCAGAGTGTTTGCAAAAATTTTAAAAACCGGCAAAGCCAATTGGGATATTTCAAAACCAAGTACAGATTCTTCAACCGCATCAACTACCGATACCTCAACAACAAAATTTGCAATTAAATTAAAACAATTTTCAATAAAAGAATCTTACATCGTTTATGATGATAAGGAAAGTGACATGTTCGCAAAACTCGAAAATTTTAATTATGAATTAAATGGCGACTTTACTCAAGACAATTTTGTTTTAAATAATTTGGTTGATGTTGCTAAAACTACTTTCAAAATGGGAGGCGTTGCTTATTTAAATAATGTGCACACAAAACTGAAAGCTGATTTGGATATGGATATGCCTAAAATGAAATTTACCTTTAAAGAAAATGAATTTAATTTAAACGACTTAAGTTTAGGATTAGATGGCTTTGTTGAAATGCCCGACACCAATATTGTTATGGACTTAAAATTCAACGCCAAACAAACCGAGTTTAAATCTATTTTATCTTTAATTCCAAGCGTTTACTCTAAAGACTTTGCATCAGTTAAAACATCAGGTAAGTTAGCCTTAAATGGATATGCTAAAGGAACTTATAACGCTTCGCATATGCCTGCATTCGGCGTTAACTTAGAAATAAACAACGCGATGTTTAAATACCCAAGTTTACCAAAATCAGTAAACAACATTAATATTGATGTAAAAGTTTTAAATCCTAATGGTATTTTAGACGCCACAACTATTGATGTTAATACATTTCATATAGAAATGGCCGGAAACCCACTAGATATTAATGCGCATATTAAAACGCCAATATCAGATCCGGGAATAAAAGCAACTATTAAAGGTTCTATTAACTTATCCTCAGTTAAAGATTTTATTCCAACAGAAAAAGGAGATAATTTAAGCGGAGATATTAAAACAGATATCAGTTTAGCCGGAAACATGAGCTCTATTGATAAAAAAGAATATGATAAATTTAAAGCAAGCGGCTATTTACAAATTGACAATATAAACTATAAAACTGCGAGTTTACCTTATGAGGTTTTATTAAAAACTATGATGTTAAACTTTACAACTCAGTTTGTTGAATTAACAAAATTCGATGCCAAAATGGGTAAAAGCGACATTCAGGCTGCAGGTAAGATCGAAAACTTTATGCAATACATTTTTAAGGACGACTTAATAAAAGGTTCGTTTGCAATTACAAGTTCATTAATGGATTTGAATGAATTAATGGGGCCAACCTCAACAGAAACAACTGCGGTTTCAAATCCAACAGCAACAACATCTGAAACTGTTTCAACAGGTGCTGCAGCTGTGCCGGGCAATATTGATTTTAATTTAGACGCCAAAATTGGTAAAGTAATTTATTCCAATTTAGTTTTAGACGATATGATTGGCAACATTGTTATTCGCAATCAAAAATTAGACATGACAAATTTAAAAATGAATACAATGGGTGGGGCCTTAGTTATTAATGGATTTTATGAAACATCAAACATTAAAAAGCCTACAGTTGGTTTAAATTTAAAAGTGGAGAATTTTGACATACAAGAAACGTTTAACTCATTCAATACAGTTCAAAAACTTGCTCCTGTTGGTAAATACGCCAAAGGAAAATTTTCTGCCACCTTAGAAAATTTCAATACATCACTCACAGATAGCATGTCTCCTGATTTAACTAGTGTTAAAGCCAATGGCGTTTTTAAAACAGAAAGTGTTTCTGTTGGCGGGTTTCCGCCATTTGCAAAACTTGGTGAGACTTTAAAAATAGAGCAGCTAAAAAACATGAACATTAGTAATTTATTAGTTAACTATCAAATTACTTATGGAAGAGTGGTTATGTCTCCATTTAACACTAAAATAAATAACGTGCCCACAACTATTAGTGGAAGCACAGGTTTTGACCAAACTATTGATTATAAATGGAAGATGGAGATTCCAAAATCAATGTTTGGAAACGCTGCCAATTCTGCACTAACAAATTTATTGGCTCAGGGAAACGCTGCAGCAGGAACCAATATTAATGTAGGTGATAAAATTAATGTAACTGCATTATTTGGAGGAACAGTAATGAAGCCAACAGTGAAAACGAGTTTAAAAGATGAGGCTAAAAGCGCTGTGGCAACGGTAACTGCACAAGCATTAAATGCAGGTATTGATAAAGCTAATGCCGAAGCTCAAAAAATTTTAGACGATGCAAAAGTTCAGGTTGAAAAAATAAAAGCTGAAACGCAATTATTAGTTGAAAAAACAAAACAGGAAGGTTATGCCGCTACAGACCAACTTGTAGAACAAGCAACTAATCCTTTGGCTAAAATTGCCGCGAAAAAAGCTGCAGAAATTGCTAAGAAAAAAGCCGACGAAAAAGCTCAAAAAATATTAGATGAAAGCAATTTGCGATGCCAAAAAATATTAGATGATGCAAAAGTAAAAGCAGACGCAAAAGCAGCCGAAAATAAAAAATAATACTTTACTCTTTGTTGCTTTTTAGATTTAATTTTCTTTGGCAATACAATTAATAAAATTGCTATTTGTTATTGGTCAGTTTTTTCTTTTATACCTAGCAGTGTATTTAATATGCCATTAATAAAGGAAAGTATAAAACTAAAACATAAAGCCCACCAAAAACCATCAACATGAAAACCACTAACAAGTTTTTCTGCAAAAATTATTATTAATGCATTAATCACTAATAAAAATAAGCCCATAGTAAAAAGTGTAATTGGTATTGTAAGAATAGTTAAAATTGGTTTTACAATTGTGTTTAAAAAAGCAAGTACCACTGCAACTAATATGGCAGAAAAATAATCGTCAATATCTACATGCGGCAAAAGACCTGCTACAATAACCACTGAAATTGCTGAGATAATTATTTTTAAAATAAAATTGATGGCCTTAGTTTTACTATAAAATTACGTTTTTTGTTTTTTCTTTTTTGCAGCAGGAAACAAAATATTATTTAATATTAATCGATATCCCGGCGAATTAGGATGCAACGAAAGATCTGTAGGAGGTTCTTCAACCCTATGCTCATAATCTTCAGGATCGTGACCACTATAAAAAGTCCAGGTACCTTTACCATGATCGCCGTGAATATACCTTGCTTCGCCAAACGCTTTAGCCTCTCCCATAATTAATACATTTTTTTTAATATACCTTTTGTCAAACGCTGCTGTTTGGCCCCAAAATCCTTGAATGGATGTTGTATGGTTTTGACATAACATGGTTGGCACTGGATCCCACTTTGCTGAAAATTCAAATAAAGAAAATACATCTGTTTTTTGTGTTAAACCAAAATTTCTCCGCGTAAAATAAGTGTCTATTGAAGAGTACTCATACTCATAAGGATTTGAAGACAATTTATAATTTTCAAACGCGAAACTTTTTGAAAAATCTATTTTAGATAAAGCATCTTTATCAGCAGGATCGTGGTCAAACATACTTTCGCAAATATCTATACCTTCCGCCGCCAAAGCAATATCATAACTATCGGTTGCGCTGCACATCGCAAATAAAAAACCTCCACTAAAAACAAACTCTTTTATTTTTTTTGCTGTGTTTAATTTCATTTGAGACACTTTTGAAAACCCTAATTTTTTTGCCATTAATTCATTCTCTTTTACCTCATTTTGATACCATGCGGCATTTTGAAATTGCGCAAAAAATTTGCCATACTGCCCAGTAAAATCTTCGTGGTGTAAATGCAACCAATCGTAATCTTTTAACTTATCTAAATAAACCTCTTCATCATAAACAACATCATACGGAATTTCGGCATACTTTAAAACCAATGTAACGGCGTCATCCCAAGGCTGCTTCCCTTTTGGAGAATACACTGCAATTCGCGGAGCTTTTTCTAACTTCACAGCATCTTGATTGACTTCAGGATTTGAAATTTCAGACAGTATTGAATTTGATTGGGCATCAGAAATTACTTGAAAGTTTATTCCTCTTATTACGCATTCATTTGAAACTGTTTTTGAATTTGGAATTAAAAAACTACCTCCTCTGTAATTTAGTAACCAATGTATTTCGAGTTCACCTTTTAACGCCCAATAAGCCAAGCCATAGGCTTTTAAATGGTTTTTTTGCTCATAATCCATTGGTATCAATAAATAAGAACCAAAAGAAACTGATTTCAAAAAAATAATTATGATGAGGGTTAAAAGGTATTTCATTACAACTACTAAAATAAGAACAAACGAAACGATTAATTAAATACGTTATTTGAAAAAAAGTTAATTTTTTTAGGTAAGCTAAGCTCCTGCAACTAGTTTTTGTCTTAAAGCACCAACTTTATCCATGATACTTTTAATAGTCTCCAAATTTTTTACTGTATTAGTTTCTGCGACTTCAAAAGCATCAAAAATTTGTTTTAAATCATTTAAGACAAACTTAGATTCTTCTGACAATTTAGAATCTTGCAAAAGAACAATGATGTTTTTTAATGATTCTTTTTGATCGATTATTTTATTTACTATTTTTTTCTTGTTGAGTTCTTTTGCTGTTTCACATGACACATACATGCCTTCGATCCAAAAACCAGCAATAATTAAAGCAGACGTACCAGGGCGATTATTAAGTTTTAATATTTCGTCTGCTTTTTTAAAGGCTGAGGTTATTACTTCTAATGTTGAATCTGTATTTTCTTTATACGTTTCCATTCTAGAAACCATTTCTTGATCGAAAGCTTTGTTAACGCCAATATCTAGGGCTAAAGCATTCACGCATTTTAAAAAAATCATACTTTCCTGAGACTGATTAAAAAAATTTGCAATACTTAGGTCTGCGCCATAAACTCCTAAATTCAAGGCTTTAAATAACTCTATGGTGTATTTTTGTTTTTGTAAAGGATCGTTTAAAAATTCTGATTTATAAGGAATATTTTCTTCTGCTACTAGTTTTAATATTATCGTTCTGTCTGGCATAGAATTAAACACATTTTGTGCATTTAATTTAGTTTGCTCAACAGCGGTTGCTAAAGAATCATCCACAACAATACCCTCGTCTTGTTTTTCAGTGTTTTTACAATTTGTAAAAATGAAAACAAAAACTAAAAAAAATAATTTAAAACTATAATTCTTCATAATCTATTCTAACAAATATAACAATTACTATTTCTTTTTTTGACCGTTTTCATAAGTAATTCTATTAATTTCTTTACCAGACTTATCGTAAAACAACCATAAGCCATGCGGTACACTTTGAACTTTTCCTTTTCGTCGCTCAGTCATTATTTTATAATTACACTCACTCTGTAGTTTGGAATTAGTATAGTAAGAAAGGCTTTTGCCACTTAATTTACCGTTTTTAAAGTGTTGTATTCTATTAATTACACCGGTTTCATAAAAGTAAACCCACTCTCCGTTTTGATGCCCTCGCCTGTATTTACCTTTTGTATCTATAGAATTTCCTTTTTCAAACCACTGAATATATTTACCATGTTTAATTCCGTTAACATACTCACAAGTTTCGCGGGGTTTTCCACTTTCATAAAAATAATCCCAGTGTCCTGTTTTTTTTCCTTCACTATTATACTCACCTATGTAATTTGGTTTCCCATTGTTATACCAACCTTTCCATA
>CANFQR010000052.1 GCA_947449125.1 Bacteroidota bacterium
TAAAGTTTTAAAATGTCTACTTTGTCAGGGGAAATTGTTTTTATATATGATTTTAAATCTTCAAAAACTGTTGCATCATTTACATGTATTGCATTAAACGATGCGTTTAAAAAATCTCGAAGTATGGCATTACTTCTGTCTACTTCTCCTAACACGCGCATTGGAGGCTGAGAGGTTTTAATTGCCTGAAAGCATTCTTCCCAGCGCTTTACAAGGTCATTTAAATCGCCTTCAAGATCGGATACAGATTTGTTTTCTGCAACGGTTCTAACTATTACACCAAAGTTTTTTGGTTTAATGTTTTGCATTAAATCTTTTAATCGCTTTTTTTCATCAAAATTTCTAATTTTTGACGACACCGATATTTTTTCTGAAAAGGGAATTAAAACAAGATATCTGCCGGCTAAACTAATTTCGGTGGTTATTCTTGGTCCTTTTGCACTAATTGGTTCTTTTGCAACCTGCACCAACAGGTTTTGACCAGATTTAATAACCTCATTTATTTTACCATCTTTTTTTATTTCGGCCTCATTTTTAAAATACATTAAGTTGCTGACATTTTGTTTGCCGCTCTGAGTTTGTTCAACGTATTTTATTAATGAATTAGCTTGAGGACCTAAATCGAGGTAATGAAGAAAAGCATCTTTTTCGTATCCAACATCAATAAAAGCAGCATTAAGGCCAGTCATAACCTTTTTTGCTCGTCCTAAATAAATGTCGCCTACCGAAAATTTTGAATTGTTTTTCTCTCGGTGCAGCTCTACTAAACGCTTATCATGAAGTAAAGCTATTACAACCTCGTTAGGCGTGGAATTAATTATCAATTCTTGATTCACGCACTTAATATTTTAAATTGTTAGTTATATAGTCAATATAGTTCTAAAAACAGTTTATGTACCTTGAATTAAGGCTTGTAAAATGTATTTAAAATGTACTAAATAACCACAACGGAACAGCATTATGCCTTCCGTTGCAGTTATTAAATTTAATAAAACAACAAGCTTTTTAGCTTATTATTTTTTCTTATGACGATTTTTTCTCAAACGTTTTTTGCGTTTGTGTGTCGCCATTTTATGTCTTTTTCTTTTTTTTCCGCTTGGCATAATTTAATTTTTAAATGGTTTTTATTTATTCTTTAATTGTTGTATATATTTAGTTATTTCAATTTTTGCAGTTGGGTCTGTTGTTTTAGCTGAATATTTCTCAAGCATTTCAATTGTTTTAATCTTGTCGCCTAATTGCTCGTAAGCATCTGCTAAATGTAAATAGGCTTCAATGTAATTACTGTCAATTTTTAGCACATTGTTAAATCTGTTTATAGCTTTATCAAGTTGACCGCTTTTAACCGAAAAGAACGCAAACGTTAATTGCAATTTCAAATTAACACTATCGGTTTTTTCAATTTCCTTTAGTTTTTTAATCCCTTCCATTGGATTATCTGAGCCTTCAATATAACAAGATGCTAACATGATTTTTGCATCAACATTATCAGGACTAATTACAATACTTTTCTCAAAACACTTTGCGGCAGATTGATACAGAGCAGGAATTTCGGTTTTATCTTTAATAAATTGAACGGCATAATAATAGCGATTACCTGCCTTTAACCATGTTTCGGCTGAATTTTCTTTTTCAGCAAGTTTTTCTGAATAATATGCGGCAATATCAGGACGTTTTAATTCATCCCAAAAAATTACACAGCTATCAAATTTTGATTTAGAAATTAACTTGTCAATTTTCTTTTTCTTTTCTAAATCCAAACTTTTTTCTGCCAAATTCAGATAAATACTTAAATCTGCATTATTAAATGAAGTTTTTGATTTGTTAATGCTGTTTTCGTTGCCCTCAGTATTAATAATAGGAGCAATTTTAGGAGCAATAAATAAAAGAACGAATAAAATTAAAGCGGTAATAATTAAAACAATCTGTGTTTTTTTAACGCTCATAATTTTAGTTTAATCCATGTTTTTTTGAACAGGCTCTGCATGTTTTACATTGCGTTTTACTCTTTCAGAAAAAGTTTTCGACGCTTTGAAGGCTGGTATATAGTGAGCAGGTATAACAACAGTTGTATTTTTTGAAATATTACGACCAATTTTTTCAGCACGTTTCTTTACTACAAATGTCCCAAACCCTCTTAAGTAAACATTCTTGCCATCAACCATAGAGTTACGGATAGTTTTCATAAACGCTTCAACGGTGGCTTGAACAGCCATTTTTTCAATACCGGTTTTTTCTGAAATTTCGTTAACAATATCTGCTTTTGTCATATTACAAACTATTTAAAATCAATTAATTGTATTTTAAAATGGGTTGCAAAGATAGTATTATTATTATTATTTGGAAATTTTTTTGCCGTTTGTAAAAAAATGAGGATTAAAAGAGGTTTTAGGCTTATTTTTACAACAATGAACGAATGGTTTAGCCAACATCTTATAAATTGGTACGAAAAAAACAAACGGGATTTACCGTGGCGAAATCAGACGGACCCCTATAAAATATGGCTATCCGAAATAATTTTACAACAAACACAGGTAGTTCAGGGGACAAGCTATTACTTGAAGTTTATTGACAAATACCCGACTATACTAAATTTGGCAAATGCCAGTGAGGATGAAGTTTTGAAACTATGGCAAGGACTTGGTTATTATTCGAGAGCAAGGAACTTGCATACAACAGCTAAAGAAATTGTATCGTCCTTTAATGGTAAATTTCCGAATGATTACTCCTCAGTAAGAGGTTTAAAAGGTATTGGAGATTATACTGCCGCTGCTATTTGCAGTTTTTCATTTAATTTACCGTATGCGGTTTTAGATGGAAATGTTTTCAGGTTTTTAAGCAGACTATTTGGTGTTGAAACACCAATAGATATAGGCGAAGGAAAAAAGGAATTTCAATTATTGGCAAACGAATTGCTCGATAAGGAGAAACCCGGTCAGCATAACCAGTCAATAATGGAATTTGGTTCGCAATTTTGTAAAGTTCACCAACCCAATTGTCACCAATGTGTTTTTAGTGAAAAGTGCCAGGCGTTTAAAACAAATTCAGTAAACAGATTGCCGGTTAAAATTAAAAAAACAAAAACTAAAAATCGTTACTTTAATTATGTTGTTTTTATTGATAAAAACAACAATGTTTTGTTGAATAAAAGATCAGAAAATGATATCTGGAAAGGCTTGTATGAGTTTTATTTATCGGAAAGTAAAACCGAAATACCAATACAAGAGTTAATAAAACTGGATAACATAGAAAAAATTGCTGGGCAAAAATTCGACTTGCTTCATGTCTCAAAAACATATAAACACATTTTAAGTCACCAAATTTTATATTCTAAATTTTTTGTTTTAAAAATTGGCTCGGGCTTCAAGAAAACTATCAATCATACACCAATACATAATTTAAAAGAATATGCGTTTTCGAGATTAATAGAAAAGTTTCTAGATGATTGCAATCTAATGGATTTAGTTTAAATTTGAATAAAGAATATTGTTATGAAAAAAGTATTGTTTCTATCAATTTTAGTAACCGCTTGGTTTAATTATTATAGTCAAATTTTTAAAGCAAAAGACGGCGCTACATTAATACATTTTTATTCGAAATCGCCACTTGAGGATATAGAGGCCAATAATAAAAATGCTGTAATTGTATTAAATACCGCTACCGGCGATATTCAAGTAAGAGTTACTATTCAAGCGTTTAAATTTAAAAACGGGTTAATGGAAGAACACTTTAACGAAAACTATTTAGAGTCAACAAAATATCCAAATAGCGTATTTAAAGGGAAAATAAATGAGAAAATTGATTTCTCAACTGACGGACAAAATAAGGTTACAGTATCGGGTAAAATGGAAATGCACGGCGTGACAAGGGATGTTGAATTGGACGGCTTATTAACCAAAAAAGGTAACGAGATTTATATTGATAGTAAGTTTAAATTAAAGGTTGCTGATTATGGGATTAAAGTGCCATCATTATATATAAAAAACATAGCCGAGGTTATAGATATTAGTGTAGTAAGCACTCTTGAGCCATATATTAAAAAATAAAAGATACTTATTATGAATAAATTACGTTTTACTTTACTTCTTATATTAACTAGTCGAATTACTTTTTCGCAAGATGATTTATTAAGTTTGGTTTCTGATGATAAAGAGAAAAAGCCTCAAAAAGTGTATGCAACCTTTAAAACAACCAGAATAGGTAACGCACAAACTATCGAAACAGTAAAAAAACACCATTTAGATTTTAAAATTAGTCATCGTTTCGGTAACATTTACAATAGTGACTTGTCCAATTCTATAAATTCTACAGGGCAATCATTTATTGGTTTTGATAATGCGAGTGATATTAGATTTAGTTTTGATTATGGTTTAACTGATGATATAACCATAGGTGTTGGTCGTAGCAAAATGAATCATATTGTTGATGGAAATTTAAAATGGAAAATTCTTAAACAGACCGACAATTTTAGTATGCCTATTACACTTGATTTTTTCTCTTCAGTGGGGTATACACACGATCCTACATCAACAATATACAACGGAGTAGTAAAAGATTTTGAAACCAATGAGTTCCACCGTGTAAATTATTTTAACCAGCTTATCATTGCCAGCAAAATAACGGATTGGTTGTCTCTTGAGCTATTGCCAAGCTATATGCATAGAAACTTTATAAAAGAGAAAATAAATACAGAAAATGGTGCGTATGATGTTAATGGATTTTTTTGTATCGGATTCGGAGGTAGGATAAAATTAAACAAAAGGTTAAGTTTTATAGGCGATTATTTTTACAATGCCGCGCCATTTTATAAAAACAATGATAAAGTATTTAATCCATTATCTCTTGGTTTCGAAATTGAAACTGGCGGACATGTTTTCAGTTTGTTTTTTACCAACGCAAGTGGTTTAATTGAAAATAATTTTATTCCATATACAACAGATAGCTGGAATAAAGGGCAAGTTAAATTTGGCTTTAGTATATCTCGTACATTTGCTTTGTAGAGTTTTATTTAATGATTGGAGAACACTTATTTTATCATCATTTATTACAAAAACAAAATGCGAGTCCTATTTTAAACAAGCCTTATGATGTGGTTTGGACCTCGGTGTTTTTTTTGATGTGTTTAGCTGTATTAGTTTTTATGAAAGTTACCGCATCAAATAAAGTAATAAAAATTATTCAATCTTCGTTTAGTATTAACGCAATGAATGAATTACTTAGAGAAGAATCGTCTAACTATAAGTTGCATTCAGTAATACTTACTTTATTTTATTCATTCAATTTTTCATTTTTATTGTATAAAATAAATTCAATTTATAAATTGGTATTCATACAGCATGATTTATTTTTTCAATTTGAATTTATTCTTTTTATAGTATTACTGTTTTTAGGATTAAAACTGGTTTTAAATAAATTGTTACAGGTATTAACTAATAATAAAAGATCAGTTATTTATTACAACTCCAGTTCATTAAAAATAAATCAAACATTAGGTTTGTTCCTTTTCCCTGTATTATTAGTAATTGAGTTCGCTAATTTTAATACCGTATTATTTACTGTTTTTTCATTGTTGGTTATTTTGATTTTGGTAACTATTAAATGGTTTAGAGGTGTTTTTACTGCGCTGATTGAGGAAAGGGTAGGAATATTACAAACTTTTACCTACTTTTGCGTTTTGGAAGTTTTACCAATTTTAGTTTTGGTAAAATATATTATCGAAACATTTTAATAAGGTTTAATTAATGGCAGCGAAAAAAAAATTAGTTAAAAAGAAAGTAGCTAAAAAGCTTAACAAAAAAGCTAAGACCTTGAAAAAAAAAGCTGCTTTACCTAAAAAGAAAATAGCTTTAAAAAAGAGCATAAAAAAACCAAAAGCCTTAACAAAAAAGAGCATTAAAAAAGTTGTCGTAAAAAAGGCAGCTAAAAAAGTATCAAAACCAAAAATTAAGTTACCTAAGGCTGCTAAAGCAAAAGTATTAAAAGAAAAAAAGTCTGCTGAGCCTAAAAATAAATTGCAGGCAATTGATAATGTTATAGTTGAAAAACGAGCAAGAAAATCATCCAAAAAGCCGGTAATCGTTCTTCCGCCGCCACCCAAAATTGAAGTAAGTAATTACCCTAAGAATAAAATAAAAAACATTTTAATTTCACAACCAAAACCTGCAGACGGCGAAAAAAATCCTTATCTAGATCTTGCAAAAAAATATAATTTAAATGTTACGTTCAGACAATTTATTAAAATAGAAGGATTAAACGCGCAGGATTTTAGATTACAAAAAGTTGACATTTTAGAACACGGCGCAGTTATTTTAACAAGCAGATTGGCAGTAGATCATTATTTCAGATTATGCAATGAAATGCGAATTACTGTTCCTGAAAATATAAAATATTTTTGCATTAATGAACAAACTGCTTATTACCTGCAAAAGTATATTCAATACCGTAAACGAAAAATATTTTTTGGCCACGGCACAATTATTGATTTAGTTGATGTTATAAGAAAAAACAAAGACGAAAAATTTTTACTACCTGCCAGTGATGTCACTAAAGAACAGATAGTAGATTTTTTAGATGAGTTAAACATTACATATACCAAAGCTACATTCTATAAAACAGTTAGCGCAAATCTATCAGATATTAAGTCTTTAGGTGAATTTGAACTTCTGGTGTTTTTTACTCCTGCCGGAATCAAATCGCTAAAACAAAATTTTCCAACATTTAAGCAGGGCTCTACCCGCATATCTGCTTTTGGTCATGCAACTGCTTTAACTATAAAAGAATTAGGATACCGTTTGGATATTTTTGCCCCAAATCCGCTAAACCCAAGTATGTCAGGCGCATTAGACGCCTATTTGAAAGAATCGAATAAACGCTAAGTTTAAGGATTAATATCAAGGAGCTGACCAGCCATTTTTTTAAGTGCTGTCAAAGTTGATTTTTCTATTTCCTCATACGAGGCAATTTTTTTACCAATATAAATAAAACTAAAAATTACTTTCTTATTATTATTTTTTAGCACTTCGTAAAAGTGAGTTTTATTTAATCTATAGGCTTCCCTTAATCTCCGTTTTGTTTTATTTCTGTCGTGAGCCCGTTTAAATAATCTCTTTGGCACAACAAACATTACCTGACAAGGATTAACAAACTCAACAGTTGTTTCATTAAAAATTACTTTTACAGGAAAAGATGTAATTGAAGTACCTTTTGCAAACAAGTTGTCAATTTGTTTTTTACTGCACAACCGCTCTTTTTTATGAAATTTTGTATCTATAATAAAATTGGTTAAAGAAATTTCTCATTAATTACTTTAATATTAATTATTGAGTTAATTCAAATGTTTGATTGGTAAAGATAATTTTTTACTTTTACACCCATAAACAAATAAAATAATTATGGGAAAAGGTGATAAAAGAACAAAACGAGGTAAAATTCATATTGGATCTACCGGTGTTGTTCGTCCAAAAAAGAAAAAATCAGTTAAGAAAGCTGTAAACACAACTGAAACAAAAACAACTGCAACAAAAAAAGCAGCAACAAAAAAAGCAGCAAAAAAAGCTGAATAAAAAATAAACCTACTTAAGCTGTCATAATTTTATGACAGCTTTTTTATTTTCAATAAATTATTTAAGGCTTTTATTTTTTATGGACTTAAACGAATTTAATAATAAAGCCAAACTTCAAAAAAAAGAGAATGAATCTTTTTTTCGCCGATTAAAAAACAAACCCCCTAAAAACATTGATGAACTTTTTCATTCTGCGCACGACGAAGTTTTTGAAAATACGGATTGTTTAAATTGTGCTAATTGTTGCAAAACAACTTCTCCAATTTTCTATCAACGTGATATCGAAAGGGCCGCAAAAGCATTAAAACTAAAACCCGGCATATTTATTGAAAAATATCTTAAGGTTGACGAAGACCAGGATTTTGTTTTACAAAAAGCTCCTTGCCCATTTTTAAATGAAGATAATTTTTGTTCGATTTATAATGACCGACCAACTGCCTGTAGGGAATACCCTCACACAAACCGAAAA
>CANFQR010000053.1 GCA_947449125.1 Bacteroidota bacterium
AAATACAAAACCTGGCATAATACCAACTTTTGCTTCTCCGGCAGTAATAACACCAGGGCAATTTGGGCCAATTAAACGGCAAGTTTTACCTTTAAGGTATTCCTTAACATAAATCATATCTTTTACCGGAATACCTTCGGTAATGCAAACAATAACTTTAATTCCTGCGTCAGCCGCTTCCATTATGGCATCGGCTGCAAATGCTGCTGGTACAAAAATAATAGACACATCTGCGCCTGCTTTTTGAACCGCTTCGGCAACAGTATTAAAAACCGGACGATCTAAATGTACTGTTCCTCCTTTTCCCGGTGTAACACCTCCAACAACGTTAGTTCCATATTCAATCATTTGTCCGGCATGAAAAGTACCTTCACCACCTGTAAAACCCTGAACAATTACTTTTGAATTTTTATTTACTAAAACTGACATATTTGATTTTTTTTGAGTCACGAATATACCTACTAATTTACATTTAACCAATTTCTAAAAATAGATTAATTTAAATTTAATGTTAGATCCAAAAAGATTAATTTAACGCTTTTAAATGGGTAATTTTATTGAGCTTTATACTGATGGTGCGGCAAGCGGAAATCCTGGTCCGGGAGGCTATGGCGTGGTTTTAAAATACAAACAACACCGTAAAGAAATTAGCGAGGGCTTTAAATTAACTACAAATAACCGCATGGAATTATTGGCTGTAATTGTTGGCTTGGCTAGTGTTACCAATAATGATTTGCAGGTTCATGTTTTTTCTGACAGTAAATATGTTGTTGACGCCATAAATTTAAAATGGCTTTTAGGCTGGCGTAAAACTGGTTTTAAAAACAAGGCAAATGTTGATTTATGGCAGCGTTTTTTAAAAGAGTATAAACCTGATAAGCATAAATTTTTTTGGGTAAAAGGTCATGCAAGTAATTTAGAGAATAACCGTTGCGACGAGTTGGCTGTTGCTGCATCTAAACAGTCAAATTTAAAAATTGATGAAGGGTATGAGGCAATAAAAAGGGGCTTAGTTTAGACTAATTGGTCTTTAATGTTGCAAGTAAATCCTTCCTTGTCGCCAATAGTCAACCGCTGTATAATAGGGGTCTTTTAAATAAACCGATCGTTCAAGAATATAGTCGTTATCACTGAAAGGGTTCTTGGTTTTCATAAAATTAAAATGAACTGAATTTGGGTTTGATTCAATTCCGTAAACCCAGGTTTCGTTATTTTTATTTTTATAAACATAGGTTGCTGGCCCAAATACAATAAAAATAATGCCTCTGTCGGTTTTCCATCCTTGCGTATAACTGCTGTAATATTTATTAGCTTCTTTTACTCGTCCGTAATAACGTTTAAGTAATTCTCTGGCGCGTTCTTTACTTCCCGCAATTGTTATCCAGAAATTATCAATAGCTGTTTTTTTATCATTTGCATTTTTGCAAGTTTCAAATTCTTCTTTATTCATGATATATCGTGTACAGTTAATCATTTCATCACTGTTGCTAACTCCCGGAAAGGTTATATCATAAGTAAACAATGTAAGGCCTTCTAGCTCATTTGCGTCAGTATTTACATGAATAAAGCCCTTCTCAGGCATTATAAGTTTAAATTCGTTTGATGTTAAATTAATTTTGTTACTGCTGTCGGGTTTATATTTTAATTCATCTGCCTCTTGCATAGAAAACGGAGGTCTCGCCGGACCAAATTCTTTTATTAAATAATTTACTGTAATTTGTTTTAATTCTTGGGTATTATATTTAACAATGATAGTTTCATTTTTTAAAAAATTTTTTTTGAATGTGACGGCATTGTTATAAGTAACCAAAAAATTTTGTTCGCTAAAATTATTTTTTTTATAAATGTTTAACCCTGTTGTGTATTTAATTTTTTTATTCAAATCTGTAATTTGAAGGTCTAAAAAATAATTCTCTTGTCTTTTGGCTTTTAAGTTAAATGAGGAAGTAATCGACCTTAGTCCGAAATTTTCGGTTGCTTTGTCGGCAATATAATAAGAACTGCTATCAATTATTTTTTTTGATCCTTGTTCAACTAAGAGCCTGTATGAAATTTTAACGTCCGCATAAAAAGCCGAGCTAGTATCCGGCCTTTTGTATATTAAATTTTCATTTATTATTTCTAAAAACACTGTTGTTATGCTATCGTTGGTATGGTAGGCAACTGCATTTACTTCCAGTAAGTCGCTGTCAGGGTTGCTAATGCTTTTGCTTGGTTTTTCAGAAATGGGTTTTCTTGATGAACAAAAAGATCCAAAAAAAACAATAAAAATCAGGATAATAAAGTTTATTAAGCCGTTCATTATATCAAATTTAACCAATTAAAACTATCTTTGTTTTATGCCTTTAAAAATAAACATTTGGCGAGTTTTAGGCTTGCTTGCAATAATTGCATTTGCAGTTTTGTTTTTTAAAATAGTTATTTATTTAGGTGTTTCACTTATTTTATTTTTAGTAGGATCGCCGCTAACTGCTTGGTTAAAAAAAATCAGCTTCAGAAAAAAACAAATGCCAGACAGTTTGGCCTCTCTAATAACACTACTTATTATGATAGCGGTTATTTTCGGTTTATTTTTTTTATTAATTCCTCCATTAGTTTCTGAGATAAATTTTTTGTCGGAGTTAAATTTTAATGATGTATTTCATAACATTTTAGAGCAATTTCCAAATGTTAAAAATATGTTGTTGAAAATGGGTAGCGAGAATGAGCTGCAAAAAAACCTATCTAAATCAATAACAGAATATTTAAACACAAAAAACATAAGCTTAATTATTAATAATACATTTCAATACCTGGCCTTGGTTACAGGAGGCATTTTATGCACATTGTTTATTACCTTTTTTTTATTGAAAGACGGCAAAATTGTAAAAGAAAGTATTTTAGTTATTACCCCTTCGGGAATTGAAAATGAGATGGGAGATATTTTAAAAATATCAAAAAAAATGTTGAGCAACTATTTTGTTGGCCTGTTTATTGATATGTTTATTGTTGGTGTATCTGCGTTTTTATTGCTAACTTTTTTTGGCATTAAAAATGCTTTAATTATTGCTTTTTGTGCCGGGATTTTAAACGTAATACCATACATAGGCTCAGCTATTACACTTATTATTGCTGTTATTTTAGGGGTTAGCTCATGTATTAGTTCAGGTAATTATGCCTTAATAGAACCTACCATTAATACCATTGTTGTAATATTGTTAAGCATTAATTTGATAGATGCATTTTTAATTCAACCATTCATATTTTCAAATTCGGTTAAAGCCCATCCTTTAGAGATTTTTATTGTTACGCTTATGGCAGGCACATTAGGAGGTGTTTTTGGTATGGTAATTGCTTTGCCAGCATACACCATTATTAGAATCATTGCGTCAGAATTCTTAACGCATGTAAAGTTTTTTAAAAAAATTTCAGAAAAAATCACAATATAAACTATGAATACTGTTTTTTCGTTTTTAAAAAAATTAGAAACCAATAATAATCGTGAGTGGTTTGAGAATAATAAAAGCAATTACCTTAAAGCCAAAGAAGAATTTGAAGAGTTTGTCCAAGATTTGATTACGGGTATTGTAAAATTTGATAAGCAAATTACCCCCGATTTAAAAGCTAAAGATTGCACGTTTAGAATATATAAAGACGTTAGGTTTAGTAAAGATAAATTGCCTTATAAAAACAATATGGGGGCGAGTATTAATCCGGGTGGAAAAAAATCTTTAATTGCAGGATATTATTTTCATTTACAGCCGGGAGGTTGTTTTTTAGCAGGTGGTGTTTACATGCCAGAGCCAGAAATGTTAAATGCAATTAGGCAAGAAATAGATTACAATGCTGAACCTTTATTAAAAATATTAAAAGCGGCATCATTCAAAAAATATTTTACAGGAATAGATAATGAGGGCGCTTTAAAAACAGCACCAAAAGGCTATGATAAAGAGCATCCGCTAATAGATTTATTGCGCAACAGGCATTTTGTGGTAAGTCATTATTTTACCGATAATCAGTTAATGGATAAAAATTTTAATAAAGAAGCGGTTAGTGCGTTCAAGGCAATGCATCCTTTTTTAGAATACTTGCGTCAGGCAACAGATAAATAATTTTTATTTTTTAAAGAAAAAATAAATTGCAGCAAGCAAAAAAACAGAACCAATTAAATGGTTTAATCTTAGCTCTTCTGTTTTAAAAAAACATAGTGTGAAAATTACAAATACTGAAATGGAAACAACTTCTTGAATTAATTTTAATTGCCACATGTTAAAAGGTCCGCCGTTGTAGTTTGTGCCTAATTTATTTGCCGGTATCATTAAACTATATTCAAGCAGTGCAATTCCCCAACTTATAAAAATGGTAGTAATTAAGCCTGCGTTTTTTAAAAAGCTAATGTCTTTAAATCTTAAGTGACCATACCACGCAATTGTCATAAATGTATTAGAGGCAAATAAGAGCGCAATGGTATATATCCCTTTTGTCATTATAAACCGGTATATTTTCTAAATAATTTAATTGCAAGCGCTAGCAAAACAATACCGAAAACTTTTTTTAGAATGGCAATGCCTCCAATACCAAGCAATTTTTCTAATAAACTGATGTATTTTAAAACAAAATAAACAATTATAACATTTAAAAATATTGCAATTATAATGGATAGGATATTATACTCTGCCCTAATAGAAAGCAAGGTGGTAAGCGTACCTGTGCCGGCAATTAATGGAAACGCCAACGGAACCACCGATGCGGTTGCCGGCATTTCGTCACGGTAAATTTTTATTCCCAAAATCATTTCAAGTGCAATAAAAAATAACACAAACGAACCGGCAATTGCAAAATCTTCAACCTTTATGCCAATAATATCTAAAATACTTTGACCTATAAATAAAAAAACAAGCATTATTAATAACGATACCCAAGAGGCTTTAAATGAATCAATACTTCCGGCAGCTTGTTTTAAGTTGATTATGACAGGTATTGACCCAATAATATCTATTACCGCAAACAATACGGTTGTCACTTTTAAAATTTCAATAACATCAAAAACTATATTCATAAGTACAAAATTAAGGCTTTTTACCTGTCTCACTTTCATTTTTTTAATTATTATCTTTACGCAGGAATAGGCTTAATTAGACAACTAAAATGAGTGCAATTAAAACAAAACAATTACCTCCAAAAAAACATTTTTTCACTAAAATTGTAAAGAGTTTACTATTAGGAGTAATGGTATTAGTATTTTCATTGTTAATTGGTATGATTGGTTATCATCATTATTTTGAAATTGGTTGGATAGACAGTTTGTATAATGCAAGTATGATATTAACAGGTATGGGTCCGGTAGATAAAGCTATTAATAATGGCGGTAAAATTTTTGCGTCTATGTATGCGATTTACAGCGGGGTTGCTTTTTTGAGTTCGGTAGCAATTATTGTTTCGCCTGTTGTGCATCGGTTTTTGCATAAATTTAGAATTGATGTAGAGGGTTAATATGCCGAGTGTTTTAATATTATGTGATCACAGGCCAAAGCGTTCTCCCAGTCAACGTTACAGGTTTGAGCAGTATTTACCTTTTTTACAGGAAAACGGATTTACCTTTAAATTTTCTTATATATTAAACGAAAAAGATGATAAACTTTTTTATTCTAAAGGCAATTTTTTAAGTAAAGTATTTATTTTAATTAAATCTGTATTTATTCGTGTTAAAGATGTATTTACATTTAAGCGTTACGATATTATTTTTATTCAGAGAGAAGCTTCTTTTTTAGGCACTTCTTACTTTGAAAAAAAGGCGTTTCAGTCAGGAGCTTATGTCATTTTTGATTTTGACGACAGTATATGGCTGGCTGATACCAGTCCGGGAAATAAAAAATGGGAATGGATAAAAGCACCAGAAAAATTTTACAAAAACATTTCATTTGCCCATGCAGTTGTTGCCGGAAATATTTATTTAGCCGAAAAAGCAAAACCTTATAATAAAAACACCTGTATTATTCCAACAACCATTAATACCGAATGGCATTTTCCTAAACCTGAATTACGCAACGGACAGATAATTATAATAGGGTGGAGTGGTAGCATCAGTACAATTAAACATTTTGAATTACTTGTGCCTGTACTTTTAAAAGTTCAAAATAAATATTTTAATAAAGTTAAATTTAAAGTTGTGGGTGATAAACAGTATAAAAATACGGCTTTAAATTTGGAGGCTTTTGCTTGGAGTGAAGAAACTGAAGTGGATCAATTAAACTCATTCGATATAGGATTAATGCCATTGCCAAATGACGCCTGGGCTAATGGAAAGTGCGGCTTAAAAGGATTGTCATACATGGCATGTGGCGTAGCAACTATTATGAGCGCTGTTGGCGTAAATAAAGATATTATAAACGATGGCGAAAATGGATTTCTAGTTTACAATGATGAAGATTGGTTTAATAAACTTTGTTTACTAATAGAAAATTCGGAGTTAAGAAAACAGTTTGCAATTAAAGGCCGTGAAACAATTGAAAATAAATACAGTGTTTTAGCAAACAGAGATAACTATTTAGAGGTGTTTAGTTGCCGGAATTTGAATTAAAATAAATTAATTTTTTATTTAACAGCTTTTAGACTCAAATCTAAACTTTTAATATGGTGGGTAAGCGCTCCGATTGAAATAAAATTTACGCCACACTTAGCATATTCAGATATGTTTTTTTCGGTAATGCCACCGGATGATTCTACTTCAAATTTTCCATTAATTAATTTAACTGCTTGCGCGGTTTGTTTTGGTGAGTAATTATCGAGCATAATACGTTTAACGCCACCATGTTTAATTACTTTTTTTACATCTTCAATGGAGCGAGTTTCGACTTCTATATCTAATTTTATCTTTTTATTTTTTAGATAATGGTTTGCGGCATCAATAGCTTCTATAATTCCTCCGGCAAAATCAATGTGATTGTCTTTAATCAAAATCATGTCAAACAAACCATACCTATGATTAGCGCCACCGCCAATAACTACAGCCCATTTCTCAAAAAAACGAAAACCCGGTGTAGTTTTCCTGGTGTCTATTACAATGGCTTTTGTATTCGTGCATAAATTTTGAAGGTGATTTGTTTTGGTGGCTATACCGCTCATGCGCTGCATGATGTTTAATACCAGACGTTCGGTTGTTAAAAGTTTTTGGGTATTGCCTTCCACTATAAAAATAATATCTCCTTTTTTAACTTTTTCGCCATCATTAATAAATACCTTAAGTTTAAATTTTTTGTCAACTAGTTTAAATAGTTTAACTGCAACTTCAACCCCGGCAATAATTCCATCTTCTTTTACCAATAACTGCATTTTGCCTTTATGATTGTGAGGTATAGTTGAAGCAGACGTGTGGTCGCCATTGCCAACATCTTCAGCAAAGGCATTTAGCACGAATTTTTTAAAGTTAAAATGCTTGCTGTAAAGTTTAATAAAATCAGTCATTGTCGTTTTCTATCCGAAATTGAGAAATTAAATTTCGCCTCAGTAAAATGGAAACTCTAAATTTCCCACTGTTTGTCTCAATTGTTCCTGTAATGTATTGCGAACCATTATTTACGGAGCTGACATGGCTTGAGGAAAATGTTTTAACGCTGTGTTTTTCAAAGAAGAATTTTAAATTGGCTTCAGCTTGAGATTTACTTAAAACATCTTCCTGATTTAAAATTTTTATGGATACTTTTTCATCAAAGTACTTTACCAGTTCATTTGCCTTGCCCGATTTTAATGCTGAAATAATTTCATCACTGGCTTCAATTCCTCCAAAAAAGAAATTAAAAATAAAATAAAATATAGTTAGTGTAATTTTCATTGACAATAGTACAAAATTAATATTTTTTCGCATTTTTAACCAATGAAGATTCTCTTGCTTCAAATAGATAAAACGCAGGATAGTTATTTAACGGAAGGTATAGATGTATATACAAAACGGTTAAAAAACTATTGTTCTTTTGAAATTACCACAATTAAT
>CANFQR010000054.1 GCA_947449125.1 Bacteroidota bacterium
AATCCCTGTTTCGATATTTTTCACCTGTAAACAATATTGCGAAGGTTTGAGTAATACGCGTATGGCTTTAATAATAAGTGTTATTGGAAACTTAATAAATATAATTTTAAACTATTTTTTAATTTATGGTAAGTTTGGATTTCCTGAATTAGGATATCTTGGATCTGCGTGGGCTTCTTTTATTTCGAGACTTTTTATGGGTTTGTCATTTTTATTTTTTGTTTTTAAATCATCGCTAACAAAAGAGGTTTCGCTAATGTTCAAACAAACAAAAACAAATTGGATTGAATTAAAAAATCTTGCTCGCATAGGTTTAAATGCAGGCGCTCAATTTACCTTTGAAGTAGCTGCTTTTGCAATTGCCGGTTTAATGGTGGGAAGTTTTGGTAAAGAACAAATTGATTCACATGGAATAGCAATGAGCATTGCCGCGTTTACCTATATGTTTGGAAGTGGCATTAGTAGCGCAGCCACCATACGCATCGGGATTTATAAAGCACAAAATAACTGTCGGGAAATAAGGGAAGCAAGTGTTACTGCTTTTAAATTGGTATTAATTATTATGGGTTCTTTTGGAATTCTGTTTTTATTTTTTAGTCCTTTACTACCAAAAATTTTCACCAACGAAATAACTATTATTGAACTTTCTTCTAAGCTCCTGATAATTGCGGCTATATTTCAATTATTTGATGGTGTTCAGGTCACTGCAATTGGCGCATTAAGAGGCTTGGAAGACGTCAAATATCCCACAGTAATTACACTGGTTGGTTATTGGTTAATTGCCTTACCGCTAGCTTATTTTTTAGGGTTTAAATTGCAATTCCAAACAGTTGGGGTTTGGGTTGCGCTTTTAATATCGTTAGTGTTTGTTGCAGTTGGTTTATTTTGGAGATTAAATTATTTAATCAAAAATAATTTAAAATAATATTATTTTATAACAGGAGTTAATTTCCAGTCTTTTAAATTATATTTTTTAGGTACTGCAGATTGGTATAATGTTTTGCTGCGTTTGGTTAAAATAAAGCCAAGAATAAAAGAACCTCCGTAATAAGGAGCAAGCGTTTGAATATTATTTAAAAACAAAATTCCGAATAAAAATGGCATAACCTTTAGTGAAGTGCCAACAATATAATTAGAATAAGCTTTTAGTGCGCCATTTTTGCTATAGGTTGGAGAGTAAATAATGGTGTTTATTTTGTTTAGAGAAATAGCAAACGTTTTTTTGTAAGTTAACGTTTCAAATTTTTTTATACTGTCATCATAAATAGTGTAATTAAATTTAGAATAGTAAATAGAATCTTTGGAGAACCCTTCAATAAAACAATGGTTAACAGGTGTTGTATCACCCTTTAAGACTAAGGTTAATAATGCTCCTGACTGAACTTTAATGGTTTCATTATCTTTGGATAAAATGGCTTTTTTGCTTGTAATTCTGAATGGAAAGCTTGTGTTTTTTAAATGTTCTCCTTCTTTATATCTCTTAGGTACGCTTACAATTTTGTCAAATTTATTTTCATCGTATTGAATTATAACTTCGCCATTATTGTTATAGTATCTGCTAACGCCTGTAGGTTTTACAATATGTGAGGCTATTCTGCCATCTTCTTTGTAATTTAAAGTTATTGTTTCATCATCATTTTTTCCGTAAGTAATAATAGAAGCTATTTTGCCACTTTGGTAATAAATTTTTTCAGTTCCAATTAGTTTTTGTTTTTCTTCAACTATGGTAAATCTTAAGGAGTCGTTTAGTTTTCCTGATTTGTAATATTTTTTAACTTCAAATGTATCAATGCCTCTATTAATAGTTATTTGTTTAGTGGTTCCGGTTTTATATTTTAATTCTTCAACTATACTTCCTTTTTGCGCGAAGCAAAATATACTAATTAGTTGGATGAATATGACGAAGGTGTATTTCATGTAAATTAAAAATTAATTATTCTGATTTATTTTAATTTCTTCAATTAATAGTTGTATTGTAGTTACACCTTTATATTCATTTTCCTGAATTTTAAAAACTATATCCATTGGAATTTTTCTCTGGAAAAAACTAATATAGTCTCCTTTGTCAAAAGCAATTGCCTGAAATCTGATATTTGGATTTGATTTTTGAAATAGTTCTATTTTTAAATGATTATTTCCAAATACTTTTCCCCATCCTGTTTCAAAAACATTTTTAGTATAAAATGTTGGTGTCATATTTTCCGGACCATGAGGGGCAAATTGTTTTAAAATTCTAACAAGTTTATCAGTTATTTCATAAAAATTTAATTCAATGTCAATTTCCACTTTTGGAATTAATTGATCGGATGTTATACTAGCTGAAACAATATTCTCAAACTTAATTTTAAATGCTTCCAGATTTTCTTTTTTCATGGTTAAACCTGCAGCAAATTTATGCCCACCAAATTGCTCAAGTAAGTCGCTACATTTTTCTATTGCATTATACACATCATACTCCTTAACGCTTCTGGCACTTCCTGAAACTTTACCGTCACTTTCGGTTAGTATAATGGTTGGTCTATAAAATTTTTCGATTAAGCGTGAAGCAACAATGCCAACAACACCTTTATGCCAATTAGGGCTAAATAAAACGGTTGTCTTTTTTTTAGATAACAGTTCATCATTTTCTATTTGCGCAATTGCTTCATCTGTGGTTGCAGTATCTAAATCTTTACGTTGCGTATTTGTTTCGTTAATGGCTTTTGCAAATTCTTCTGCTAAAATATCGTCTTCGCAGGTTAAAAGTTCAACAGCTTTATTGCCATGTTCAATTCTGCCGGCAGCATTAATTCTTGGGGCGAGAACAAAAACTAAAGTTGAAATGGTAACTGCTTGTTTTTGTTGATTTAAATTTAATAATGCATTAACCCCTGGCCTTGCATTTTTATTTATTTGCTCTAAACCAAAAAACGCTATTACCCTGTTTTCGCCGTTGAGAGGCACAATATCTGCAGCGATGCTAATGGCAACTAAATCTAAATAGTTATAACAATTATTTAAAGGTAATTCGTTTTTAATTGAAAAAGCTTCAGTTAATTTAAGTCCAATACCACAGCCGCTTAATTCTTTAAAAGGATATGGGCAGTCGGTTTGTTTTGGGTCAAGAACGGCAATTGCCGAAGGGATTTTATCTCCCGGTAAATGATGGTCGCAAATAATAAAATCTATATTTTTTGAATTAGCATATTCAATTTTATCAATAGCTTTTATGCCGCAATCTAATGCAATAATTAAAGAGAAATTATTTTCTTCGGCATAATCAATTCCTGCAAAAGAAATTCCGTAACCCTCTTTATAGCGGTCAGGAATGTAATAATCAATTTCTGAAAAGTGATTTTTAAAAAAACTATAAACAACGCTTACTGCAGTAGTTCCATCTACATCATAATCGCCAAAAATCAATACTTTTTCATTATTTTTTATAGCAGTATTAATTCTATCAATTGCTATATCCATTCCTTTCATTAAAAAAGGATTATGGAGTTGTTTTAAATCAGGTCTGAAAAAATCTTTCGCTTCCTGATAATTAAAAATATTTCGTTGTGTTAAAAGTTTAGCAATAACATCGTCAACATTTAATTGCTGTTTTAAATTTTCAATAGCATTGGTATTGCTATTTGTATTTATATTCCATAGTTTTTCCAAGACGATTAGGCAATATTGTGGTAAACAGCTTCAATATCGTCGTCTTCCTCCATTTTTTCTATCATGGCCATTACCTCTGCTTCTTGCTCGGGTGTTAGTTCTTTGGTAGTGGTAGGTATATATGTTTTGCTGGTCTCAATTACATTTATTTTTCTTTCTTCGAGACCTGATTGCATTTTACCGAAATCGGTAAATTGTGTTTGAATGATGAACTGATTATTTTCTTCATCGAGATTAATATCTTCTAAACCAAAATCAATCAATTCTAATTCTAAATCATCTTTATTTAATCCGGTTGCATCTATTTTAAAAAATACAACATGTTCAAACATAAAGCTTACCGAACCGTTAGTGCCCATTGCCCCGTTTGCTCTATTAAAATATAACCTCACATTAGCCACTGTGCGTGTTGGATTGTTAGTTGTGCATTCTACCATTACTGGCACACCGTGCGGCGCGTAACCTTCGTAAATTATTTCATCAAAACTGCCGGAATCTTTTTCGCTGGCGCGTTTAATTGCTGACTCAACATTTGCTTTTGGCATATTAATAGCTTTAGCATTTTGAATTATCATTCTTAAACGCGGATTGCTCTCTGGGTTAGGGCCGCCGGTTTTAACTGCAATAACAATCTCCCTTCCAAGCTTAGTAAATGCCTTAGCCATTTTAGCATAACGCTTAAACATGGTTGCTTTTCTTGTTTCAAATATTCTTCCCATTCTTATTTATTTACTTCCTTACAAAGATAATTTTTTTACTGAAAATTTGGTTGTGAAAATTACTCCACTTAAAACACCTGTTTGGGTGAAATAATTAAATGTTTTTTGTAGTTTTTTTAAATTTCGTTTATGTAACCGCAGGATATTTTATTTTTTAAACCTCAGAATAATTGAGAGCATCACCAATATTATAGCGATAAATGTAGAGAAATACGAAATTAAATCGCCGTTTTTAGCAAAAAAAGTACGGTTGTTATTTTTATAAAGTTGTTTTTCAATAACGGCTTCTTCCCAAAAATTGGTTGCATCTGAAATTTCACCAAATTCATTTATAAAACAGCTAATACCTGTATTGGCGCTTCTTGCAATTTGAACTCGGTTTTCAATAGCTCTTAATCTTGCATAGTTTAAGTGTTGTATGTGCCCTGGTGTTTTACCCCACCAACCATCATTAGTAATAATGAAAATGATATTGGCGTTTTTTTGCATGTATCCTGAAACAAAGTCGGAATAAACACTTTCATAACAAATAACCGGAGCTACATGTGTATTATTTAAACTATCCGTAAAAACAGATCTGTATTTTTGTGTTCCTAAACTTCCAAAAGTGCCACCCATTTCTATAGCCAAACTTTCTAACGGTTTTAAAAGACTGGCAAAGGGCATTCTTTCAACTCCAGGAACTAATTTTGATTTATGATATACTTGAACGTTTTTACTTGAGTCTATTTGAAGCGCTGTATTATAAACGTCATAATAAACACCGGGCTCTTGGTAAGGCCGTGCTGTTTCAGTAATTGAATCTGCATGGTGAAAAAAACGATACGTGTCTGCGCCTACAATTATTTTTAATTTCGGGTATTTTTTTAGTAAACTGTCTTTAAACCAAAAAATGGCTTCATTTTCATTAATGAGTGCTTCGTTCATTCCTTGGCCAACAATAAAGGTTTCGGGTAAAACAAGATAGTCAGTGTTTTTATTTACTTTGTTTTTTATTAAGCTTAAACATTTTGAAAATTGAGTTTGGAAATCTGTTACAAACTTATCGTTATACGGATCTATATTTGGTTGAACCACCACCACATTTAATTTGTTTTGAGATTTAAAGAGCGGCGTGGTAAAGGCATAAATTAAGTATGAAAATAAAATTGGCATGAGTATGCTAGCACTAATTTTTAGAACAGGGCTTGAAATAATTTTTAAATAAGCATGTTGTTTAATTACATTAAAAATTAAGATGTTTACAAATAAAGCCCATGCTGTTCCTCCGCTGGTGCCCGTATATTCGAACCATTGAACCCAACTTGTATTAAAAGAAAAAACGTTACCTAAAATTAACCAGCTCCATGAAAGGTCCCAAATGGTATGTAAAAATTCGTATCCTAGCCATATTGGTATTAGTAACCAAACGGCAAATGGTTTATTTATTTTATTTTTTAGGTTGGAATAAAAAACAAACGCTAGCGTCATAAAAAATGAATTAAAAAGAAAAGCAATGCAAGCTCCGCCAAATGAGGCAAGGCTAACCCACCAAGTTGTTAAAACATTCCAAATTAAAAAAGTTAGGTAAACGTATGCAGTTAATTTTAATTTTTGTTTTGGTATTCCATTGTTTTTAGAGATGGCATCTTCTAACTGTAAAAGTGGAACAAACGCAAAAAAAATAAATAGCGAGAAGTGCATTAGCCAGCCTGCAGAGAATAGTAAAGCAGATAAAAAACTTAAGTAAAGATATTTTTGTTTAGCGCGCATGTTGGTGAAGGTATTAAATATTGTTTTTCTTAACTGTAAATAGATATAAAAATATTTAATTTCTGATAAAAAAAGTGGTATTTGTTTGCTTTAGCACTATATTTGCAAATTGCCTTTTTTTTATGATTGACGACAAGATTGAAGCAGCCGAACCTCGCAAATTATATCCTTTTCAGGAGGAAGCTGTCAATAATATTTTTAACCGCTTAGTTGAGTTACCGCCTAATGCTAATTTACTTTTTCAATTACCAACCGGCGGTGGAAAAACAATTATTTTTAGCGAAATAGCTAAGCGCTATATTCAGAAATTCAATCGAAAGGTGTTAATCTTAACACACCGCATAGAGCTAGGAAAACAGACATCTGATGTTTTGGCTGAAGTTGGTATAAGCAACAAAGTTATTAATAGCGAAGTAAAGCAACTTCCTCACCAAAGCGATTATCATAGTTTTACCGCTTTGGTTGAAACTTTAAATAATCGTTTACAGGAAAACGATCAGTTTTTAGAAGATATTGGATTAGTTATTGTTGACGAGGCCCATAACAATTCGTTTCGTAAAATATTTCAATATTTTAATGATGTAAATATTTTGGGCGTAACTGCAACGCCTCTGAGTAGTAATAAAAAATTACCGTTATATCAAACGTATTCTTCTTTAATAGTTGGTGAAAGTATTGCTTCCTTAATTGAATCGGGTTATTTATGCGAGGGTCAAACTTATGCATATGATGTTAACCTAAGCTCTTTGCGTGTTGGTAATAACGGTGAGTTTACAGTTGGTTCTCACGAGGTATTGTACACTCAGGCAATTATGCAGAGTAAACTTATTGATGCCTATGAAGAAATGGGTAAGGGCACCAAAACTTTAATTTTTAATGCTGGTATTTTAACTAGCAGGGCAGTTTATGAAGCATTTAAAAAGAAAGGTTACCCTGTTAGACATTTAGATAGTACGTTTAGCGAGAAAGAAAGAGCAGAAACCTTAGATTGGTTTAGAAAAACAAAAGATGGTGTACTTACATCGGTTAGCATATTAACAACCGGCTTTGACGAACCTGAAGTAGAAACCATAATATTAAATCGCGCCACTAAATCGCTAACGCTTTACCATCAAATGATTGGTAGAGGAAGCAGGATTTTACCTAATAAAAAAACATTCAGAATTATTGATTTAGGAAATAATTCACGCCGCTTTAATTTATGGCAATACCCAATTGATTGGAAACATGTTTTTGTAGCACCGCATTTATATTTAGAACAGAGATATAAGGATGAATGGAACTATGAATTAGAGAATGATTATGACATGCCTCCTGAAATTAAGGAGCGTTTTTTGAATTCTAGCGCAGAGGCATTTATTGTAAAAGACAGATACGCCATGGCAATAAGAAAAGGTCATAAACCACAAACTGTTTTAGATCAGAGTTTAGAAGATCATTTTGCCCGCATAAAAGATAATGCCGCTGATTTTGATGAGGCTTTAGAATTATTTAATTTGCTTGGAGAAGAAATGAAATACAGAGTTAAGCAATATGGCCGGTGTATTAATTCTACCAATAATCATAACGACTGGCAGTGTCAAACATATGCCAGTAAATTACGCAGAAGATTAATGACATATTACGC
>CANFQR010000055.1 GCA_947449125.1 Bacteroidota bacterium
AAGGTTGTTTTTCCGCTTCCGCTTTGGCCAACAAGTGCAATGGTTTTACCTTTTTCTATTCTTAAATTGATATTTTTTAAAACGTAGCCGTCGTCACCTTTGTGATAGGCAAACCATAAATTTTTGTATTCAATTGCGCTATTAAAATCCGATATTTCTTGAGCATTGGTTTTATCTTTAATAAGATTATCAGCTAATAAAATTTTATCAATGCGTTCTTCACTTGCAATGCCTTTTTGAATGTTGTTGTATGAAGTAGTAATTTGTTTTATGGGTGGAATTAATTGTGATGCCAAAATAAAATAGGTCATAAATAACGGACCAGTTAATTCTCCTTTAAACACCATGCTGCCGCCAATAAATAAAATAAGCATTAAAATACCAGTAACAACTGTTTCGGTTAAAGGAGAACTTAAATCTGTTTTTCTGTATACGCTTACCGATTGCTTATAAAATGTTTGATTTAGTTCTTCGAACTTTTTTTGCATGGATGGCATTGCACTAAATGCTTTTATAATTTTTAAGCTACCTAATGTTTCTTCAATTACACTTATTAAACCACCTAATGTTTCTTTACTTTTGCGTGAAGCGTTTTTTAAACTCTTCCCTAAAAGGGCAATAAATAAGGCAGCAATTGGTAAAAGTATAATTATGTAAAGCGTTAGCTTAGCACTAATTAAAAGCATTAAGCTAAATAAGATAACCACGGTTAAAGGTTCTCTAAAAATCATTTCTAGTGTTTGCATAATGCTCCATTCAATTTCCTGAACATCGGAAGTCATTCTGCTCATGAGGTCACCTTTTTTTTCTTCGCTATAATAACTTAAAGGTAAATCCATTGATTTTTTATACATCTTGTTTCTAAGATCGCGCACAACACCATTTCTTATTGGTGCAATAAAAAACATGGCTAAATATCTAAAACTGTTCTTTAAAAAAGTTAATATAAAAATGGCAATGCAAATAATAATAAGTGCTTTAGCTTTTCCGCCCTGACTTACAATTAATCCCGTTAAATAATAATTGGTAGCTTCTTTAATATATTCTGACGAGAGGGCAAATTCTGGCTTCCCGTTTAATAAAATTAAGCCCGTTTCAATAGGGTTGGTTTGCTCAAAGAGCAATTTTAAAAACGGCATGGCTAATGTTAAACTTACTGCATTAAATAAAGCAAACAAAATATTAAAGAGAACATTAGCAGTTAAATAACCCTTGTAGTTTTTAGTGTATTTTAAAACAGAAAATAATTTTTTCATTATAACATTTACCCGGATTTTATTTCATTAATTAGCGAATATACTACAAAAATCTCAGTACATTTGTTGTATGGAAAGCCTAAGGCAACAAAAAGTAAATAAATTACTAGCTAAAGAATTAGCTGAAATTTTCAGGAGTGAATCGCGTTCTCTTTTTGGAGGCGGATTTATAACGGTAACTACTGTTCGTGTTAGCCCAGATTTAAGTTCTGCAAAAGTGTATTTAAGTATTATGGTTGTTAAAGACAGGACTGCAATTTTTAAATTAGTGCAAGATCAAAGTAATGTTATTCGTAAAAAATTAGGTTTTATTGTTGGAAAGCAATTAAGAATTGTGCCTGAATTAATGTTTTTTATTGACGATTCGTTGGATTATGCCATGAAGATTGAAGAACTCTTAAAAAAGTAATTTCTGGATTTTTCTTTTTATATAGCTAAACGATATTTAATTTCAAAAAAATCTAATAATGCTATTAATATTATTAGTTGGATTAGTATTGTAGCTATAGCAATTACTACGGCAGCCTTAATTATTATTCTTTCTGCCATGAATGGCTTAACCGGAACCGTGGCTAATTTGTATAATGTTTTTGAACCCGATTTAAAAATTACAGTAGTTAATGGAAAATATTTTGAGGCTAACGATCAGCTTATTTCCGAAATTAAATCCATTAAAGGTGTAAGCATAATTTCTAAAACTTTAAGCGACAAAGCTTTATTAAAAAACAATGACAAACAAACGTTAGTTACCATAAAAGGCGTTGATAAAAACTATAGTAAGGTTTCGTCAATTACAACTTCTATAGATGATGGTGTTTACGGATTAAATGATACCTTAAAAAGTAATATTTTAATAGGCAGAGGAATTGCTAATCAGTTACAAATTAATATTCGCGAATTTGTAAATGAGTTAAGTTTATTTAGCCCTGTAAAAGGAAAATCAGGAAGCCTTAATCCTGACGAGAATTTTAATCAGATGTATTGCACACCTTCAGGAATATTTTCTTTGAACGATGAGTTTGATTATCAGTTTGCTTTTGTAAATATTGAAACTGCCAAAAAATTATTTGATGAGCCTGATAAAGTTAGTGCTATTGAAATTTTATGCGAAAATGGTAAATACGAAAACGTACAAGCGCAGCTTCAACAAAAATTAGGAAATAAGTTTGAAGTAAAAAATCGTTATCAGTTAAATGATGTTTTGTTTAAAACATTAGAAACAGAAAAACTAGCAACGTTTATCATTCTTGCATTTATTTTAATTATTGCCACTTTTAATATAATAGGTGCTTTAACTATGCTTATAATAGAAAAACGAAAAGATATTAAAACGCTTTACAGTATGGGAGCAAGCATATATTTAATAAGAAATATATTTATGCGCGAAGGTTTTTTAATAACCGGCGTGGGCGCTATAATTGGTTTGATTGTGGGTTTGTTTGTTTGCTGGTTGCAAATACAGTTTCATTTGGTAAAGTTTGGCGACGAATTTATAATACCGTATTATCCAATTGAAATACAGTTAACAGATTTTTTCTGGATTTTTGGATTAATCATGCTCATAGGATTTTTTGCTGCTTTATATCCTGTAAGAGTATTTACAAAAATGGATTTGTTGCGTTAATTAATTTTTGGTTTTATTAAGACTCCCACCATTTTGCTTTTATGCCTATAAATAAACCTTCTTCGTTTATTTTAATAGGATATGTTTTTATGGCAAAAGCTCCTCCTGAAGTGGCTTTGCCAGATTTTAAATCAAACGAGTAACGATGTAACGGACAAATTATTTCATTTTTTTTGCTACAAAATCCTTTACTTAAACTGGCCCCATTGTGTGGGCATTTATCGCCAAAGGCAAAAATTCCTAAATCTGTTTTTGTAATACAAATTTTTTCACCTTTTAATTCAAGATTAATGAAAGTGTTTTTTAAAAGATAGTCATCATCGTTTTCTTCTTTTTCAAAAATTTTAATCCAGTGGTAATCCATTATATCAATCAAATCTGTAAAGTTTATTATGTTTGAAGTGATATGTTTGCTTTTTTAAGCGCTGCAAGATATATTTTTTTGATGCTGTTTTTTTCTTCTCTTTTTAAAATGGCATCTACAGCAGGAATTAGATTTTTGTTAACGGTTGTTTTAAATTTTATAATTTCTCCTAATGCCATGGCAGCACTCCACCTTACTACTGTGCCGATGTGTTCTGTATTTTGGAGTAGGCGATGAATGGTTAAATCTATTTTTTCAGGAAATAAATGAATGGTGTTTGCAATAACTTTTGCACTTTCCCATTTAATGCGAGGCGCTTTTGCTTCTAAACCTAACAAAATAAAATCAAAGTCAGATGTATTTAAAATATCAGGTTGTTGTTTGGTGGCAAATTCAATGGCTTCTATACAAGTTGCTTTTAAAGCATCCTTTGAACTGGTTGCGAATTGAATTAATTGATCTGTGCTTATTGTTTTGTCAAGTAACCAATTGGACAAGGTTTCTGTTTTCCCCTTGGGTTTTATGTTTTTATTATTTAATAGTTCGGCAATATCCATAGCCTTATTTTTTGCATGAGACCATCTCTCTAATTTTAGAATTCCACTTAATAAACAACCTGCCGAAAATCTTTGAACCCCATTTTTTTTTCATTTTATTTTTTACAAATGCTTGATGTTTTTGTTCCGTTCTTTTCAGCCTCTATAAATTATTTTAAGCTTTGCCTAATATTTTGCTTGAAACTTTCAATACTAATGCTCTTGGTATAAATCTTATAGAGTTAGCCAAAATATAATTTATAATTCCGTGTATAGCAACAGTCTTTCCTTTTACCATTGAACTGTAGCCATATTCGGCAACTTCTTTACCTGTTGGTAATTTTTTGTCTTTAAAAAGTTTGCTATCTTCCAGTCCACCTGCGGCTTGGAAACCAGTTTCAGTTGCACCTGGACAAAGAGCAGTTATTGTTATTCCTTTATCAATTACTTCATTACTAATTGCCTCCGTGAAACTTAATACATAAGCTTTAGTTGCAAAATAAACTGCCATCATTGGTCCTGGCTGAAACGCTGCTGTTGAAGCAACATTCATTATTTTGCCACTTCTTCGTTTAATCATATCTTTTAGATACAATTTTGTAAAATGTGTCAGCGTTGTAATGTTTAGGTTAATCATTTGCAGTTCTTTGTCCCAGTCAGTTTCAACAAACATTCCAAAGTCACCAAAACCTGCATTGTTTATCAAATAATCAATTTGAATATTTTCTTTATTCGTTTCGTTATAGATTTCTTGAGCGGCGTTACTTAGAGAAAGGTCTTTACCTATGGTAAAAACAGATACCTTAAATTGCATTTCTAGCTCTGTTTTGATTTCATCTAATTTAGATTTGTTTCTTGCCACCAAAACTAAATCACCTCCTTTTGAAGCGTGAATTTTAGCTAATTCTAATCCAATGCCGTTAGACGCTCCTGTTATCAATGCTGTATTTTTCATTTTCTATTTATTTAAGTATCAATCCTTTTCCTTTAAAATGCCGCAACTTTGGTAATTTTTTAAGTTTTTTTGTTCTGAAGTAAAATTAGTTTTATTTATTGATTCTATTTTTTGAATACTGAAAAGTTTTAAATTAGGTCATTCATGGTATAAATACCTTTTTTGTTTAGCATAAATTCTGCCGCAATAATTGCACCTACAGCAAAGCCTTTTCGGTTATGTGCTTTATGCATAATTTCTATGTCGTCAATTTCAGAATGGTACTTAATAATATGTGTCCCCGGAACTTCACCATCTCGGATATCATTAATAAATAATGTTTCTATATTTTTTTCGTTGATACTCCATGACTTTTTCCTGTCAAGTTTTTTAATTATCTGTTCGGCCAGTGTAATCGCCGTTCCGCTGGGTTTGTCGAGTTTATGAATGTGATGAATTTCTTCCAGGCTTACATCATAGTTTTCGTATTTATTCATTATGTCAGCCAAATAGGTGTTTACTTTAAAAAATAAATTTACGCCAACGCTAAAATTGGTGGCATGAAAAAGCGCCCCATTTTTTTTAAGACAAAACTCTTTAATCTCTTCAAAATTAGTGTACCAACCTGTAGTACCAACAACAACAGGGTCTTGTGTGTTTAAATATTTTTTTAAATTGTCAATAACGGTATGCGGGGTGCTAAATTCAATTATTGCATCAGCTTTTTTTAAATCTTCATCACTAACAGAGTCGCAATTACTTTTATTAATTTTAAGAATTATGTTGTGATTTCTTTTAATTGCAATGGTTTCAATTTCTTTACCCATCTTTCCGTAACCGGACAATATAATATTCATATTACTTTAAATTAAATTTCACAGAAAGACCTGCCGCCATTTTATAACCATTGTTAGTTTTATAAGTATTTTGCCATGGACTAATATGAATACTTAAGTCGTCGCTTACATCAAAGGTTTTCAAATGAGCATCTACATTGGCATCTATAATGTTAATTAAATAAATAATACTGAAGCCAATAACTGCAAAATCTCTGAATTTTCTGTACTCTAATTTTAAAATTTGCGATTGATCGCTGGAGTATTGTGGCATAGATGGAACAGTCGTCGAATCACCATCGTTATAAGCTCTTACATTAGACCTATATAAATTATACAGCTTGTTGTTGTTTAAAAACATATATCCAAAACCACCAATTCCGGCATAAATAATTGGAATTTTCCAGTATTTTTTATTGTATGCCTGTCCCAATCCTGGCATGATAGCGCTCATTAAGCTTGCTTTTCGCGCGTTGGAATAAATGGCTTTCTTTTCTTTTTTATTTATTGCACTTGAGTCGCTTGAGCTTGAAAGGTTGTCATTTTGGGCATTGCAGAAGATTGCAACAAATAGAAAAATAACTATACTTAAAAATTTTGTCAATTTATTTTACAATGTCTTTAATGAAAGTATTTCCAAGTTCATTGTCCAGTGATTTTTCGAGATCATGCATTAATTGATTAATATGAATTAACTCGCTGGTGTCGCTTATTGGTAGATTATTGACGCCGTTTTTTTCAAGCGCTTCCAATATGTTTTTTACAGTTAATTTACTTTCAGTAATTCCAGGTTGGTAAACTATTTCTTTTTCAATGTCTGTTCTCATTTCAATAAAAATGCCTGCGGTAACAAAGTCATTAATTACTGTGCGCGCCAGCCTTACTGGTAAATCTAGTTTTTGAGCAATTTCAATGCTGTTTAATGGTTTTTCTCCTTCAAAAAAACGTTTGGCAACAAGGTTGGCAATCATTAATGAAATAACTTTTTTGTAGCGAACGCTTATTTTGCTTATTTCATTTTCCAGTTCATAGTGGTCAACATTTTGATTGGCAAATGCAATTTCCGCCCCAAATAAAACAACGTACCAGCTATACTGCACCCAGATCAAAAAAAGCGGCAATGCTGCAAAACCGCCATAAATAGCATTTAAAGAGTTGGCGCCAATTTGAAATTTGACATAAGCCCATTCTAAAAGTTCAAATAAAATAGTACCAATTATCGCGGCTATTATAGCAGATTTAAAATTAACTTTTGTATTTGGAAGAACTAAATATAAAAAGCCAAATACACACGAAACCAACAAAAAGGCTAATAAATGAATTAGTATAGTACCTATACTTCCAAGTAAATGCATGTTGCCAACTTTTGTTTGAATAGCAACCGTTAATCCTCCAGCAACAATTAATAATAAAGGACTGATAAGCATTACCGTTAAATAATCAGTTACTTTCCTTATCCATGTTCTGCCTTTTTTAATTTCCCATATCTCATTAAAGTTTTCCTCAATATTTACCAATAATTTTAAAACACTCCATAACAACAATACTATACCAAATCCTGCAATTACCCCTCCTCTTGTGTTTGCCAGCATAGAGTTTGCCGAAATAAAAGCTTGGTCTAAAATTTGTTTATATTCGGGGTAACTGGCAGCAATCATTAGTTGCAAATCTTTTTCGTAGCCAAATCCTTTTGATATTGCAAAAACCAAAGCAAGCACCGGCACAATTGAAAAAAGTGTGTAAAATGTTAGGGCGGTAGCCTTAGTTAAACATTTGTCTTCGTTAAAACCTTTTATAGCAAGCGAAAAAATTCGTAATTGACGTAAAAAAAAACTTTGTCTTTTGTCAACTTTATCTAGTCGAATGTGCCATATTTTTTCAGTAAAAAAATGCCAAAAAGTTTTTATAACTGTAGCTAAATTCGCCATACTTAAACAAAATTAAGAAAATATTTAAAGGGTAATGATTTTTTAAATTATCTTCATACGTAGTTTAACTTTTTATAATAATTGGCATCAACTAAAAAATATTTTTTCCAGGTTCTTGGTCCTGTTTTAGCTTTGTTTTTTTGGCTTTTTGTTGAGTTAGATAGTAGCAATCATAAAGTAAGTTTAATGGCAGGTGTAGCCATATGGATGTG
>CANFQR010000056.1 GCA_947449125.1 Bacteroidota bacterium
AAAACACCAACCATAAATTAAAAAATAATTTTAATTTGGAAGCTACCTTGTTGCCTCCTAACGGAATGTATAAATAATTTTTCATCCAGGCACCCAATGTTATGTGCCACCTGCGCCAAAACTCAGTAATACTTGAAGACGTGTATGGATTGTCAAAATTTTCAGGGAATTTAAATCCTAACATTTTACCCATACCAATTGCCATGTCACTGTATCCGCTAAAATCAAAATAAATTTGAAATGTATAGGCAAACATACCTAACCAGGCCATAGGAGTGTTTAATTCTGCTAAGCTGGTATTAAATACATTATCTGCAAAAGCAGCCATGGTGTTTGCGATTATTACTTTTTTACTTAACCCTATAACAAATCTATAGAATCCTGTTAGCACATCATCTATAGTTTCTTTTCCAATTCGTCCGTTAATTTGTTCTGATAATTCATGATAACGGATAATTGGACCTGCAATTAATTTCGGAAATAAAATAATGTATAATTGATAGTCCCAAAAATTTTGAAGAGGTTTATGCACCCTCCTGTAAACATCAACCACATAAGTTAAACTTTCGAAAGTATAAAAAGATATACCTATTGGTAATATAATGGTTGTCCAATGAATTTGTTTATCTGTTACTAGTCCTAAAACTGAATTAACATTTTCAATAAAAAAATTACAGTACTTAAAATAAAACAATAAGCCAAGATTTAAACTAACTGAAAGAAACAAAAAGAATTTTCTTTTTTTATTGGAGGCTGCATTGTGAAGTGTCTTAACTAAAAAGAAATCGAGACAAGTTGTAAAAAGTAATGCGAAAATAAATTTAGGCGCACCCCACATGTAAAACAAAACACTTACCAAAAGCAAAAAAGCATTTTTGACTTTATTATGAAGCAAAAAATAAAGTATAAAAACTACAGGAAAAAAATAAAGTAAAAATATGATGCTGCTAAATACCATTAATTTATTTCTACCTCCAGTAATTTTCCTACTAAATTGTTTTTTGGGAAAGGTGTAAAATTTTGTAAGAATGGCGCTGTAGGCCACCATTCTTGATAATGAAATTCCTGAGACATTACCATTAGCATTTGATTATTTGGAATGCTTGTCATTGTATTATCCATTCTACAAATTTCTCTTAAATTATTTTTATCCTTACCAATTCGCCAAATAATACGTTGTGGCTGCCAGTCAATTTCAAAATAATAAAAATCATCATTAAATACTTCTTTATGCGGAGCAGAAATTTTAGATGTAATTAATTTATTAAAATAATTCCATCGGCAAAATTCATATTCTTTTCCTTCTACTTTTATTTTTTTTGCGCCAATAACATAATTTTTGGGTTGATGACAAGCCATATCCCAGTTTGTACAACATATAGTTAAATCGTTATTTTCTGACGGGTTTTCTTTTGGATAATTGTTTGTATTACCGTATGCTTCTTTTGTCCAGTATTTTGATTCTTTTAATATTTCAAAATCTATTTCAGAATACGTTACTTTTGGTTTAGCTTGTTTAACCGACTCTTCGTTGTCTGGGAATTGTTTTGGAATGTAACCAACTGATGAGTTACAAATTCTTCGCATATTCCAATTGGCGTCGGCTTGAAAAATGAGCCAAAAGGCTGTGGTTAAGCCGTTCCACACATTGTCATTACTTATAATTTTAGGGAATTTTATTTTTGCACGCCATTTTCCATAGGTAAACCCAATACGTGAAACAACGCCAACATGCTCTTTTTTATATTGGTTTGGTTGGTTAGCAGGATTAAAAATGGTAACAGACTTTGTTTTTTTATCTGAATTAACTGTTTTACAAGGACAATCAGTAACACTGCTGTACGTACGAACAAAATTTTTACTTTGCCCATAAGAACTGATTAAATTTTGATATTCTTGGCGTGTAAAATTTTCGGCAATTACGTCTCTTATTTCTTTAACGTTTACAAACTCTATGGTTTTGTTGATGTGATGAAAATATTGTGAAAAATGGGCGTTGTGCCTTAATTCTTCAGATGCATTACAATTAGTTTTAAATTTTGATGTATCAAAGGATGAGCGATTAATTTTAAGTTTATCTACAAATAAACCTGAACCTAAATCTAAACTGGCATTAACATAAAGCTGCTGATTGGCCAATATGACATTTATCCCTTCAGTATTTTTACTTTCGTTGGTTGAAAAATAAGTAAATGGATTAACAAAATCTCCTTGTTCGTTTTTTTTACCAATACTTTTAATCTCATCAGGTATTAATGACAATCCTTTACCATTGCAAACCACCAACATAAATTTATAATTACCCATACGCGGGTTGCGCTTAAAACGATTGTTAAAACTAGTATCTATTTGAAAACTGTTTTCTATAGACCAAAGTGCCTCTAAGTAAGTTTGCTCTTGTGTTGAAATTTTATTTGTTTTTGCTTTTTGTTTAACACTCTCCATCCAATCAGGTTGAGAATTGATAAGGTTAATATTTCGTGTTATGAGAGAGTCGCTGATGAAATTATTTTCAGGATCAGAACCATAATATATTTTTTCATTGCGGGGGTTGCCTATAATTTTAAAACTATCGGTAACTGTTAGTAAATTTTCAACTAGTGGTGTTGGTTTAAACTCCAACTCAGCTTCCTCCCAACTGCCATAAAAATTTTCAAAATCAAGCGAATCGCCATTTTCCCATTTATACGATTCGTTTTGATAATATAATTTGTAAAAATACTGTTTTGGTATTCCTTTGTTTTTTATTGAAAATTGAAAAATAAATTTGCCGTTAGGTAATTGTTTAACTGAAGGTATCTCAATTCCGTATAGCACTGAGTTACTTAGGTCAGCAGAAATTGATAAAGTAGAGTCATTAATTTTATTTTTATGATTTATTATTGGGGTAAAGTCTGTTACTTCAAAATCTGATGAGTTGCAGCCACATAATAAAGTAAATAGAAAAATAATAACGCTGTATATCTTAACTGAAAATTGCACCTTTAATTTATAATTCAAATATAATTTTATTTACACTACCAATTTCTAATTAATTAAAAATTATTCAATTACTATTGAATCACTGTATAATTTATATGTTTTTTTATTACTATACATTGTTTGTTCTGCACCAATATTAACTTTACAAACCTCATCAAAAAATTTATAATTATAACTGCAAAACAAACTATCTTTTTGAAAATATAAAATATCTGAATTTATGTCGAAACGTTTTAGATGTTTTAAAGCAATTATTCTATTGAATGTTCCAAACATGTCAAATACAAAAATTCCGTTTTCGGGAGAATTTAAAAATAAAAAGCCATTATGTTCTCTCATAAAATTTGGCTTTAGATTAACTTGTAAAACTTGCTTTAAATTTCCGGTTGATGCTATTTTTTTTGATGACTCGTTAAACCGAATTAACTCATTGTTTTGTTTATTATAAATCCAAAAACTATTATTAGTGCTTGCGCAAACAAGTTCTGTTTGTTCATACCCTAAATTTTCTAAAGATATGGGCTCGCTATTTTCTGTTAACTGATTATCGACAAAAATAAGTTGTTGAAAGTCGCGGTAATACAGTAGCAATTTTAGTGGGTTGGTTGCGTCAACAGATGTAATATTTCCAAGTTTTAAATTACTATACCTTGCAAATAACTTTGTATTAGCTGTAAATTTAATTAATTCATGTTCCTTAACAGAATACACATTACCAATTTCATCAATGGTAAAGTAATCTGATTTGGTTACAATAACACGTTTCGTTAAAGAATCTTGTTTAATAAACGAACACATTAATAATACGCCGAAAAAAGCTATTGTTACTTTAAAATATAGTTTAATGTGTTTCATTTAATTGTAAAATTTCTTCTAAAATTAATCTGTTATTGCTTAAACGAGGTACTTTAAATTGTCCACCTAACTTGTTTTTGTTTTTTAACCAGTTATAAAAAGAATTAGGAGGCATTTTTTTTACTTCAGGAAAATGTAAAACAAAATTATTGTAACGTTTAGCTTCATAATCACTATTTTGTTTTTTTAAAGACTCGTCCAACAGCGAAACAAAATAATCAAAATTATTAGGTTCTTTATCAAACTCTATTAACCACTCATGAGTGCCTGAATTGTTTTGCATAAAAACAGGAGCAACTGTATAATCTCTAACAAGAGCATGAGTTTTTTCACATGCATGTGCAATGGCAAAATCGGTATTGTGCACCATAAGTTCTTCGCCAAAAACATTAATGTTTTGTTTTGTTCTACCGGTAATTTTAAAACGAAATGGATTGGTAGAAGTAAACTGTATAACATCGCCAATCTGATAACGCCATAAGCCGGCATTGGTTGTAATGATTAAAGCATAGTCAACGCCGGTTTTAACGTCTTCTAAATTTATTATACGCGAGTAATTTTTAGTTTGCCAATCGGTCAATTCAATAAACTCATAAAATATGCCGTAATCTAACATCAGTAAAAGTTCATCGCTTTTTAATTGATCTTGAATTCCAAAAAAACCTTCAGATGCGCTATATAGCTGTAAATAATTTATGTTATTGTTGTCGAAAATTTTTTTGAATTGTTCTTTGTAAGGTGAAAAACTAACTCCTCCGTGAAAGTAAACTTCTAAATTTGGCCATACTTCTTTAATGGTTTTTACATTTTTTCTTTCTAAAATTCTCTTTAATAATACCAACATCCAACTTGGAACTCCTGCTAAACTCACCACGTTTTCATTCATCATGCTAATTGCCATTTTTTCGAGTTTGCTTTCCCACTCATCCATTAAAGCAATTTTAACGTCAGGTGCCCTAAAAAAATCTGCCCATACCGGTAAATTTTGTATGATAATTGCGCTTACGTCACCATGAAAAGAGTAATAATCGCCAAAAAAATCTTGTTTTAAACTTCCACCCAGTGCTAGATTTTTTCCGGTAAATAATTGAGTTTCGGGATTATTATGACAATGTAAAGTTATCATATCCCTTCCGGCATTATAATGACAGCCGTCCAAACTTTCTTTACTTACGGGGATAAATTTACTTTTGTCGGTTGTGCCGCTACTTTTGGCAAACCATTTTATTTCGGTGTTCCAAAGTAAATTTTGCTCACCTCTGCGGGTTCTGTCAATTAAAGGTTTTAGCAACTCATAATCGTTAACCGGTACTTGTTGTTTAAATTGATTATAGTTTTTTATTTCTGAAAATTTATGTGTTTTGCCATACTCGGTATTTGAGCCGTTACTTAATAATGAGCTCATCCATTCCATTTGCACATCTAAAGGATATTTAATAAATAATTCTATTTGATGCATACGCTTTTTCATAAGCCAGCTTGCTATAGAATTTAGGATAGGCATTACTTCTTAAATGATATTAATAAGTCGTTTAACGAAAGTGCGTTTAAGCAATTATTTTTGTCGAGAAAACCCTTTCTTGCTGCGCAAACCCCATAATACATATCATGGAATCCTTCTTTATGGTGAGCATCAGGATTTATTGAAATTTTTACGCCTTTTTCAATGCAATAGGGAATCCATCTCCAGTCAATATCTAACCTATATGGATGCGCATTTAATTCAATACTAACCTTATTTGCAGCGCATGCATCAATAACCTTTTTATGATTGATGGGATATCCCGCTCTTGCCAATAATAGTCTTCCAGTGGGATGCCCTAAAATACTGGTGAAAGGATTTTCAATAGCTTTAATGAGTCTTTCTGTTGCCTTATCTTCAGGCATATTTAAATTAGAATGAATTGAAGCAACTATAAAATCGAATGTTTTTAATATTTCATCCGGATAATCCAACGAGCCGTCGTTTAATATATCGCTTTCAATTCCTTTTAGAATCTTGAAATCGCTAAATGCTGTGTTAAGTTTATTTATTTCGGTTTGTTGTTCTATTACTTTTTCACTTGAAAGACCCTGCGCATAAAATGCAGATTTTGAATGGTCGCAAATACCTAAGTATTGATAGCCGAGTTGCTTGCAGTAATTTGCCATTTCAGAGAGCGTGTGCACGCCATCGCTATAAGTTGTGTGATTGTGCAGAACACCTTTTAAATCTTCTAATTTTATAAGTTCAGGGATTTTATGCTGCTGCGCTAATTTTACTTCATGTAAACCCTCTCTTAATTCCGGATCAATATATTGAAGATTTAAGTTGTCGTAAATTTCTTCTTCGCTATAAAAATTTTTACTTTCTAGTTGGTTGAAATTTATTTGTTCTAAATGTTCGGTAGTTGACGTGTGTTCAATTAATTTATAATAAAACTCTTCCGGCTTACAATAAATAAAATTAGTTTTTAGTGGTATTGATTTTAGAGGTGCGGTGGCATCGCATAAAATTTCGTTATCGATTAGTATTACTATTTCATCAATAATTTCGCACTTTCTTGCTAATTGCCCAACTGCTGCTATTTGCAATTCAGGTTGATTACTAACTAAAAATTGTATAAGTTGTTGTACAGGTTTTTCAATTGCCGCATAATGAAACTTATTATTGCTTGAAATTTTAAATTCGATGTTTTGTTTTATCTGTGCCTGAGTTTTTTCGCCAAATCCTTTTAATACCGATAATCTATTTTCGTTACAGGCGTATAGTAATTCACCAACACTTAATAAATTAAGTTCTAACCATAATTGTCGTACTTTTTTAGGACCCAAGCCTTTAACGCCTAACATTTCAACTACGCCTGGCGGTGTTTTTTCTAATAATTCAATTAATTCTTGATTTTTACCAGTGCTTAATATTTCATAAATTTTTGAGGCAATACTTTTTCCTATACCTTCAATAGATTCGATCTCCTGTTTTTGCTTGCCTTCAAATTCATATCTCAATTTTGAAAGTTTAAAAGCAGCATTGACATAAGCTTTTACCTTAAAAGGATTTTCATTGTGCAATTCTAAAAGTTTTGCAACAATTTCAAACGACTCTATAATCTCTTTACTATTCATTTTTAAGTAAAGCTTTTGCTAATATCAAATCAAACTGTGTAGTAATTTTTATATTTTCAATATTTCCTTCTACAAGATTTATTTTTTCACCGCTATGTTCCAATACCGTGGCATCGTCAGTAAATGATTGATTATACTCCGTTTTAAAAGCATATTTAATTTTAGTTACAGCAAAACACTGTGGCGTTTGAACAATACGAAATAAGGCTCTGTCAACCGCCGAATTATTTCCGTCTTCAACTTTTCTTATGGATTCATTTACCTGTATGCAGGGAATTGCATTGCCATTTTGTTTGGCGGCATCAAATACGTTTTTTATTGTTTGAACAGATACAAAAGGTCTTGCTGCATCGTGAATAGCAACTAAAGCATCCGGATTTTCGTCGTTTATTAAATCTAATCCGTTTTTTACTGAGTGAAATCTTGTTGTGCCACCAAGAGCAATTTTAATTTTTTTATGCTGCAACGAGTGGTTAATTATTAGATCGTTTAAAAGTGATTCGAAATCTTTGTGGACACTAATAATAATGTTTATAGAGGGGTCATACTCTAAAAAAATTTTAATTGTTTTAATGATAATTGGCTCTCCATTAATTTCGATAAACTGTTTGGGGATGCTTGACTGCATTCTATTGCCTGTTCCACCTGCTACAATAATTAAAAATTTTTGACTCACAATTAAAAATAAGGACA
>CANFQR010000057.1 GCA_947449125.1 Bacteroidota bacterium
CTTCAAAAAGCCATGTTTTCCATAGAGGAGGATATGATAAAACAGGTTGATTTTTTTAAAAAACAAAATCGAACACTTGAAGCAAAAAGACTGAAAGAGCGTGTCAAATTTGATCTTGAAATGATGCGCGAATTGGGTTATTGTAGCGGTATTGAAAATTATTCGCGTTATTTTGACGGACGCTTGCCCGGAACGCGTCCATTTTGTTTGCTGGATTATTTTCCGGATGATTATTTAATGTTGGTAGATGAAAGCCATGTTTCTATCCCTCAAGTTGGCGCTATGTTTGGAGGAGATTTAAGCAGAAAACAAAATTTAGTTGAGTATGGTTTCCGGTTGCCTTCTGCATTAGATAACCGGCCGTTAAAATTTGAAGAGTTTTCTTCACTGCTAAATCAGGTTATATACATTAGCGCAACACCGGCAAACTATGAGCTGGAGCAAGCAGGAGGGATTGTTGTAGAGCAGTTGATAAGACCAACGGGAATATTAGATCCATTAATTGACATTAGACCTTGTTCTAATCAAGTAGATGATTTATTAGATGAAATTCATAAAGTTGTTGAAAAAGACGAGCGGATATTGGTAACAACCTTAACCAAACGTATGGCAGAAGAGTTAACTAAATATTTAACCAAATTAAATGTTCGTTGCCGATATATTCACAGTGAAGTTGACACGTTGGAACGCGTTGAAATTTTAAGGCAGTTGAGGGTAGGGATGTTTGATGTGCTAATTGGAATTAATTTGCTGCGAGAAGGTTTAGACTTGCCTGAAGTAAGTCTTGTTGCTATACTTGATGCAGATAAGGAAGGTTTTTTAAGAAATGTGAGAAGCTTAGTGCAAACGGTTGGTCGCGCCGCAAGAAATGTAAACGGAAGAGTTATAATGTATGCCGATAAAATTACTGACAGCATAAAATTAACTATGGAAGAAACTGAGCGGAGACGAAAAAAACAAATCGAATATAATTTTAAGCACAATATTACACCTGTTCAAGCGGGAAGAAAAAATGTGTCTCAACCAATTATGAGTGGCACTGAAATTACCGTGGACGGGAAACTAGTAAAGGTTTATGTTGAACCTGAAGCGATGGATGTTGCTGCAGATCCTATTGTTCAATACATGAGTAAAGACGACTTGAAAAAACAAATTGCAAAAGTTAAATCTGCTATGTTGAGGGCGGCAAAAGAGATGAATTTTAATGAAGCGGCAAGTTTACGTGATGAAATGTATTCTTTAGAAAAAATGTTAGACGACAAGGGATAAAAATTTTCATTCCCAAATCATTATAAAATCATCCATTACAAAGCCATTTCCAATATCAAATTCTGCCACAGAACTGATTTTAAAACCGTTTTTAAAATAAAAATTAATTGATTTAAAATTTTTTCGGTTAACGGTTAGTCTTATTTTTTTTGGCAGAATTATTTTTTTTAATTTCTGAAGCGTAAGAGTACCAATACCATTACTGGCCTTGTCCTCAAGGATATAAAATTTATTTAGCATCCAGCAATCATTATTTTCGTTAGTAACAGATAAAAAACCTATGATATCGTTATTATAGTTGATGAAATAAAATTGTTGTGAGTTTACGTTTATTTGATTTAATAGGCTTTCTGTATTATATATGTTTTTTAGCATGTAATCTACTTGGTCTTGTCCTATAATTGATGGATAGTGCTTTAGCCAAATTATTTTGGCTAATTCAGAAATTTTTTCAATTTCGTTTTCATGAACTGGTGTAAGGTTTATAGCTAAATCTTGCATTTTTAATTGTAACTTTGGTGTGTGGCTAAATTAAGCAATACGATTAATATTGAAAACCGGCGAGCCAGATTTGATTATCAGTTTTTGGATACGTTTGTGGCGGGCTTGGTGCTAAAGGGAACTGAAATTAAATCTATTCGTGAAGGAAAGGCAGGTCTTTCGGACAGTTATTGTTTTTTTAAAAATGATGAATTGTTTGTGAAAAACTTACATATTGCTGAATATAGCGAGGCTTCTTTTTACCAACATGAAGCTTTACGTGAGCGAAAATTATTGTTAAACAGACAAGAATTAAATAAATTATCAAAAAAAGTTAAGGACCAGGGACTTACTATTGTTCCAAAAAAGTTATTCATTAATGAGAAAGGTTACGCAAAGCTAGAAATTGCGTTGGCAAAAGGTAAAAAATTGTTTGATAAACGAGATGATATTAAAAAGCGCGATGTAGAACGTGAAATGAATCGTAAATTTTAAATTAATTTTCTTGCCATTTTTAAAGCCAGATTTAGTAAGCTCTGGACGTATTTCCCTCAATATAATTTATAAATGCCTGATTACTTACTTTGTTTCCACCCGGTGTAGGATAATTACCGCTAAAATACCAATCACCTGAATTTTCAGGACAAGCACTGTGTAAGCCTTCAAGTGTTTGGTATATAATAATCAATTCTGCGTTTAAATCTTTTGGTTTTATTAATTCGGCAATTTTATTTGAAATCTGTTCGTCTGAAAAACTTGCGTAAATTTCCTTAACCACATTAATTTGTTCTTCTTTTGGTTTTTCAATTTCAAGTTTTGCTTTTCGATAAATGTCATTTAATAAAGCTTCTTGGCCTTGTTCTTTTAATAAGGCAATAGCGGCATCAAAAGCAACAAATTTTCCTAACACGGCCATATCAATGCCATAACAATCAGGATATCTTATTTGTGGAGCGGAGCTTACAATTATTATTTTTTTAGGACCAAGTCTGTCTAAAATTTTTAAAATACTTTTCTTTAATGTAGTACCTCTAACGATGCTATCATCTAAAATAACCAAACTATCAACATCTTTTTTTACGGTACCATAAGTAATGTCATACACTAAATTTACAAGACTGTCGCGTCCTTCATCGGCAGTAATAAATGTTCGTTGTTTAGCATCTTTTAAAATTACCTTGTCAATTCTCGGATGCGTACTTAAAATTTTTTTTAATTCGTCGTTATTTAAGTTACTTTTTAGTTTTAAAATTTCTTCAGCTTTCCAATCATTAATATAATTATCGATACCTTCTATGAGTCCGCCAAATGCTATTTCTGCCGTGTTAGGAATATAACTAAAGACAGTATTTTGTAAATCGTGGTTAATAGATCTTATAACATTTTCGGTTAAGTTTTTCCCCAATTGATTACGTTCTTTATAGATACATGCATCATTACCGCGACTAAAGTAAATACGCTCAAACGAGCAGGCTAATTTCTTTTGCGGTTCAATTATTTCTTCTTCGCTAATGGACCCATTTTTCTTGATAATTAGTGCGTGTCCGGGTTTAATTTCATGGACACTTTCAAACGGCACATTAAAAACAGTTTGTATTACCGGCCTCTCGCTTGCAACAACTATGACTTCATCATCTTTGTAAAAATATCCTGGCCTAATACCATTAGGGTCGCGCAAAACAAAAGCGTCGCCGTGACCAATCATACCGCACATCACATATCCGCCATCCCAACGTTTACTACTTTCTTTAAGTATGGATGCAACATCTATATTTGCTTGAATTAATTTACTTATTTCGTAATTTTTATCATTCTGTTCTTTAAATTTTTTAAATAACCTGTCATTTTCTTTATCGAGAAAGTGTCCGATTTTTTCCATTACGGTAACTGTATCGGCTTTTTCAACAGGGTGTTGACCAAGTTCAACCAAATGCGAAAATAGTTCGTCAACATTAGTTAAATTAAAATTTCCAGCCACTACCAGGTTACGACTCATCCAATTGTTTTGACGCTTAAAGGGATGACAGCTTTGAACACTATTTTTACCAAAAGTACCATACCTTAGATGGCCAAGCATTAATTCGCCTAAAAATGGGATATTATCTTTTTGCCATTCAGCGCTTTTATATGCTTCAGGGTTATCCAATTGTGCGTTTACAAACTGATGGTTTATTTTTTCAAAAATATCTTGAGTTGCTTTGGGTTCAATTGATCTTAAACGGTCCAAGTAGGTAGTGCCGGGTTTTGCGTCTAATTTAATTGTTGCAATGCCTGCACCGTCTTGCCCTCGGTTTATCATTTTTTCCATGATTTGATAAAGCTTGTGCAAACCATATCTGGCTGAGCCGTATTTTGTTTTATAATAGTCTAGCGGTTTTAGCAATCTAATTAGTGCAACGCCACATTCATGATTTATTTTATCGCTCATAATATTTTAGGGTTGTAAAGTTAGCCTTTTTGAGTTGGTAATTAACAACAAGAATTTAACAAATAAATAACCGCAATTAACGTTTTTTTTACTTTTTACCGAGTTATGTGTATATTTGAGATTACTTAATATTATTGAACTTTAAACATCAAATGATTATGTTAAAAAGAAAACTAGGTTTGCTTTTTGTTTTATTATTCTTATTTATTGGAGTAACCAAACTTAAATCCCAGATAGTTACGTCTAGTGTCGCAATTGTTCTGAATGAATATTCTGCTACTAATTTTTCAGGAGTAATAGATAATTTCGGGAAACAAAGCGATTGGGTTGAGCTTTATAATGCACATACAAGTTCCGTTTCCTTAAATGGATATTGGTTAAGTAACGACAGGACAAATTTAAAAAAATGGCCATTTCCTTCAACATTTACTATGGCAGTTGGCGCTTATAGAGCGGTTTGGTTGAGTGGAAAAAATGTTAACGTAGGCACAAACTGCCATACGAATTTCACTATAGATCAGTGTAAAAATCAATGGTTAATTCTAACAACACCTCAAGGAGTAGTTAGAGATTCTATTTTTGTACAGCGCACAAAAGCTAATCATACTAGAGGAAGAATTGATTATGGAAATGTTGGTGTAGGTGCTTGGCGCCTATTTCCGATAAATTCATTTACCCTTCAAAACCCCTCGTTGCCTGGTACATCTTTTAAAGGATATGCACCAATTCCAACATTTACTCCAGCAACGGTTAATAATAATACAGTAAATGCAGGAGGATTTTATCCGCCATCAAATCCGATTAATCAAATTGATATTTTTTTGGGTGGAGCAGCAGATTCTGTAGGAAGTTGTTTTGAAACCCATTATACATTGAATGGAAGTGTACCTACTATGACCGATCCTGTATATAGTTTTTTAAATCCAATTATAGTTGTAAACACTACTATTTTAAGGGCAATAGCTTTCCCAACAACTCTAAGTCCGGTTTCTACCTGCACACTTGATTACCTGCCGAGTTTTTGTCAGACAAATACCTATTTTATTGACCAGGAACACAACGATTTTTCGAAAGAATTTGGTGTAATTTCGCTTGCCATTGATAAGCTTGATACGAATTGGTTTAATTCTGGAGGAATTAATCCAGGGCCTAACATTCACGTAGAATATTATGATAAAAAGAGTCAAGTAACTGAAGGTTACGCTCAAATTACCAGACCTCCAAACGAGGCGTGGCTCACAAAGCAGAAAGGCTTTTTTATTACAATTGACGATAGAAGAGGTTTTGGATGCAATTTTGAAGGGGATATTTTTAATTTAGAAGGCTTAGGTACAACACCTAGAAGGTCTTTTTATACACTTCATCTTAAAGGAGGAGATTTTGAAAGTTTTTCTTCGGTTCCATCACCTACCAACTCAAGCATAGCATTTGGAACAGGAATAAGAGATGTTTTTTATCAGTCGTTAGCGGCAAAAAATAATTTACATGTAAATCCATTACACATTAAACCTGTTTTGGCATTTATTAATGGGCGATACCAAGGGGTTTATGATTTAAGGGAGTGTTATGACGCTGAATTTGAGAAATTTTATAATGGTCAATCAAAAGATTCGTTGGATATGCTATTTTATCACAATAATGACGGCTCAGTAACAACATTTTCAAATAATTTCAGGACCAGCGTTTATGATTGGATAACAGGCCAGCCAATGAATAACGCTTCTAGGTATGCCACGGCCATGAATCGTTTAGATAAAGAAAGTTTTATGGATTTTATGATTCTGAATAGTTACGCAATGAATAGTGATTTATGGAATTATAACGTAGCTTTTGCAAGAGGAGGTCAACCAAATAAGTCTGGAAATAAATTTCATTATTATTTATGGAATACTCCGGCGGTATTTAATTTTACGGCTGTCGCTACAAATACTTTGACTTATAATAGTTATTTAACTTCCCCTTGTGCCGTGCACAATGCTTCATACGCGGTAAGTCCGGGAGGAGGAAACGGACATGGTATGATGTTGAGAGCATTGATGAATGCTAATACTGGAAACAGCACTTTTCAGACAGAATATAAAAACAGATATCAAGATTTGTTAAATGGGCCATTGAAGTGTGAAAATATTTTAGCGCATTTTGATTATGTTAAAAATTTATATTTGAAAGAAATGAAGTATCATGAGGATCCCGCATCAACACCTCAGGCAGGTTCTTTCAATACTACAATGGATTTATGGGATACCCTTACCTCTCAACTTCGTAGAAATATTTATAAACGTTGCGATTATTTTAAAACGGGATTTGGTAACGTTGGATGTTATGGTTTAATAGGACCTTTTAGCATCTCAATTGATGTTGAACCAGCCGGTGCGGGTAAAGTAATTTTAAATACATTGCCAATTAACAACTATAAATGGTATGGTTCTTATTTCGCCGAAACAATGCCTCTCAAAGCAATTCCCTTAGATACTACTTTTGTTTTTCATCATTGGGAATTTGAAAATCATATACCTTTGAATAATCGTCCGTTAAGCATGGATTCACTTGCAATTGGATTCAACAGAAGCGAAAATGTTAAGGCAGTTTTTACTGATAAGAAAAATGACATTCAAATGCCGACAGGATTTACACCAAACGGAGATGGGAACAACGATATATTCTTGCCGTTGGGTAGCGCTCTTTATTCAAAAGAGTACGATTTTCGGATATGGAACAGATGGGGGCAAGAAGTTTTTAGAAGCACTGATCCTTTATTAGGATGGGATGGTAATTTTAATGGTCAGCTTGCAATTACTGGTGTTTATGCTTATTTAATAACTTACAAAAATATTTTTAACGAGCCAAAAATTTTAAAAGGTAACGTAACATTAGTTAGGTAACTTTTAATCTTAGTATTTTGATATGAAAAAAACAATATTCATTTACAGCATATTTATTATTCTATTAAATAATAAATTAAATGCACAAGACGTACATTTTTCAAATATTAATGAGGCGCCATTGTTTAATAGCCCTGCAAATACGGGTTTTTATAACGGTTATTTTAGATCAATTATTAATTACCGTAGCCAATGGGGCGCTATGAATAAAGCATTTCAAACCATAGCAATATCAGTTGACGGAGGTTTATTTAAATCGAAAAGAAGAATTGCTTTTTTAGGCCTTGGTTTGACTATTTTTAATGATAAGGCAGGTTCGGCAAGTTTACAAAAAACGAATGCATTGCTTAATATTAGCGGTGTATTAAAGGCAGGAAAAAACAGTGTATTAAGTGCCGGCATAGCCGGTGGTGTATCTGCTAATAATGCAAATTATAATAAACTTACATACAGTTCTCAATTTGATGGGAATAATATAGATAATACAATGCCAAGTGGAGAAACAGTTGTTTATCGTC
>CANFQR010000058.1 GCA_947449125.1 Bacteroidota bacterium
AGGTTTACTTATAGGCTTTTTCTTTCCCGTAATTATGTTTTTTTTATATTGGCTGTTTTTTCATAGTTACTTAAGTTTTCCCAGAGGATTCTACAGATACTTATTAGGTGGGCAGTTGCTCAGTAATGTTATAAAAATTTGTGGATTAGGAAACTTACTGCTTTTTTATTTTGGCTTAAATAAAAAAATAGATAAATTCAGTAAAGGCATAATTGTTAGCCTTTTGTTTTATGTTGCTTTGGTTGCCTATGTTACATATTATTTGGAAACCATTTTATAAGAATAGATGAAATATTATTTTTTAGTAGGAGAACCTAGTGGAGATCTTCATGCAAGTAATTGCATGAAAGAAATTATTAATATTGACAGTAATGCTGAATTTGCGTTTACAGGTGGAGATTTAATGCAAAATTTAACCAAAAAGAAGCCAGCCATTCATATCAATCAAATGGCTTTTATGGGTTTTATAAGGGTTTTACAAAATATTTTTACAATAAAAAAAAATTTTAAAATAGTAAAACAAGATATTTTAAATTTTAAACCTGATGTTTTGGTGTTGGTAGATTACCCCGGGTTTAATTTAAGAATGGCAAAATGGGCTTTTAAAAATAAAATTAAAGTAGATTATTATATTTCTCCTACTGTTTGGGCCTGGAAAGAGGGAAGGGTTGAAATCATAAAAAAATACACCAATAAACTATTTGTAATATTGCCATTTGAAGAGGCATTTTATCAAAAACATCAACATAAAGTTTATTTTGTAGGCCATCCCTTAATTGATGCTATTGAACAAAAAAAGCCTTTATTAAAAAACAAAACACAATTCATAAATGAAAACGGCTTAACGCAACAACCAATAATTGCCGTGCTTCCGGGTAGCCGACTCCAGGAGATTGAATACATGATGGATATTATGATTAAAGTTGCTGGTAATTTTAAAGACTTTCAATTTGTTGTTGGTGGTTCTACTAATTTACCTGAGTCTTATTATAACAAATTGAAAGATTACAATATTAAAGTAGTCTTTAATCAAACGTATGATTTAATGAGCCATGCCGAAGCTGGTATTATTAAATCAGGAACCTCCACGCTTGAGTGCGCTTTGTTTAAACTTCCACAAGTTATTTGCTATAAGAGCGGTGCTCTATCAATCCGAATTGCTAAACTTCTGGTAGATATTAAATATATTGGTTTGCCAAACATAATAATGGATAAACCCTTGGTAAAAGAACTTATTCAAAATGATTTTAATGTTAAAAATATTACAGATGAATTAAACAAATTATTAAGAGATAATGATTATCGAAATAATATTATTAATGGCTACACACAACTATCAGATCAGCTTGGAGGAATCGGTGCATCAAAAAGATTGGCAGAAGAAATTGTAAAGGATGCAAAAACAACTAAACAAGGTGAGTAGGAAGTTAAATATATTTATTGCTTTTGCAGGTATTATATGTTTGTTATTTACCTTAACTTCATTTTATATACCTTCTGAAAATATTCAGGTTCGAATTTTTTCACATTTAAAAATAAACTCATTACAGTTAAGTATTAAAACCGGTACCTATAATTTTATGGGCGATGGTAATATTGTTGGTGAGGCACTTCCTGAATCACAATATAAAATAACTATTAAAAATGATAGTCTGCAATTAAGTCAAAATGATAAATTAATTGGCTGTTTTAAATTTTTAAATTTTGTAGGAAAAGAAAATAATAATGAATTAAAAATAAAATTAAATAATCCTGACAGAAAATTAAGAACATATCAAAATAATCTTGGGTTTAGTATAGGCGACGCAACCATTAGAATAATAAATGATGTTATTTTAGATAATTATGTGGCGGGTGTTACCGAAGCAGAGGCAGGTTCTCATTCAGGTATAGAGTTTTATAAAGTTCAAACTATATTAGCCAGAACTTTTGCGCTTGGACATATTAACAAACATAGTGCCGAGGGTTTTAGTTTGTGCGATCAGGTTCACTGTCAGGTTTATTACGGTAAACCTAAAAATGCAACTATTTTTAATGCAGTTGTTCATACAAAAGGGAAGGTTGTAGTTGATGAAAATTTAAATTTAATTGTAGCCGCTTTTCACAGTAATAGTGGCGGACAAACAGCTAATTCTGAAGATGTTTGGGGAACACGAACTTCATACCTAAAAGGAATAATAGATACATTTAGCACGAATATGCCTAATTTTAATTGGGAACGAAAAATGTTAACTGATGATTGGTTAAGTTATTTAAAGCTAAAACACAATTTCCCTATTAGTGATTCAGAGGCAAAATTTGCTGTAGTAAATTTTAAACAACCAGAACGAAAAATATGTTTAGAATACAATAATTATAGAATTCCGTTAAAAAGCATTAGGCAGGATTTACAATTAAAGTCAACTTTTTTTACCATAAGTGAAATTAATAAAGACAGCGTTTTGTTTAAAGGCAGAGGTTACGGACATGGACTGGGCATGTGTCAGGAAGGGGCTATGCGAATGAGTAAGCTGGGCTACAATTATAATCAGATATTAAATTTTTATTATAAGAATATTCAGTTAATTGATTTACATAAATTAAGTTTTTTTAAGGACGAATAAATGAAATTAAACACAGAAAAATTAAAATTAGGTCTCATTTTGTTATTGCTTGGTTTAAGTGTAAACCTATTTTCTCAGGAGTCCGATTCAACCGAAACAGACTTGATAATTAAAGTTAGGAAGAGTAAATTCTTAACCGGTTTTTATGTAGGGTCTTATTTCGCCAATAAATATTCTGCAAGTACTTATAACGGTTACGGATTTGATGTTGATGGAAACATAAATTCATTTTTAAACAGTTTTATGTATCAAAAAATTAAAAATGAATATGGTGGTGGTTACGGACAATTTGATTATATAGCAGAGGCAATAGGTGTAGATCGCGGACAATGGGAATTTACCGAGAGCGATATGCCGGTTAATATGCGTTATGTACCCGCAATAATGGTTGGATTTAATTTTAGAGCGGCTTTAGATAAAAAAAGTGCTTTTTTATTTAATGTTAATGGAGCTAAACTTGGTATTGAAGGAAATTTTACAATAACAACATTAAGGCCGCCAAGTATTAATCCAGGTATAAATACAAATTTAAAAACCTTTGCCATTAAGGGCGGCGAACAACGATTAAAGTTTCAATTGGGATTTCAGAAAATATTAGGCGAAGACGAAAAATTAAATTTTTTTGTTGAAACCGGTTTAGTTGGAACACTTACTAAATTTGATAAAAACACTATTTATATAAACAATCTGCAAATTGATTTAACCTACTATGTTAATCAAACAATTAATCCAGCCCCTTTACCTACTAGAAATCCTGTTGGATTTGGATTAGGAGCATTTGCAGGTTTTGGAGCACATTTAGCCATGAGTAAAAAATTTACGTTACAATTGCTTTATACACCTTCGTTTGAAAAAATAAATATTGGAACAAATCCAACACTTAAAATGCAAAACGCTATTGGTTTTAGAGCCTATTACAATATTTAAATTTTAGAAGATGAAAAAATATCTGTGTTTTGTTGTTTTAAGTTTCTTTTTGTGTTTAGAAAATGCAATTGCTCAAGAACCTAAGGTAATTAAGATAAAAAAAGAATCAGATTTAGTAAAAGCTGTATTTGATAATGTTGACTTACGATTAATGGCGATTGACAGATTTGGAAACCCAAGAGATAATAAAATTGTTTCTTATAAACTTTATATTAAATCGGCAAAAGAAACAATAGAATTTACCGGATTTAATAATTCATTGAGCGGCGAGATGGTTAACACTTTAAATAAATTAAAAAAAACAGCAAAAATATTTTTTACAGATATTATGGTTAATGACGATAACGACCATTTACTTAAATTACCTGATGTAATTGATGTTTGGTTTCCTAACTGTAAAAATTGCAGCAATAAAATGAGTAATTAAACCGATTAAGTAATTTAAATTTTAAAACAATTTAGTTGCTTTTTCAATTACAGATGCTAAACCGTCAAGATTTGTTCCGCCAGCCTGAGCGTAAAAATTCTGCCCGCCACCGCCGCCATTAATTTCTTTGGCTAAATCTCTTACAATGTTTCCGGCGTTTAAATGTTTGGTTTTTAAAACATCATCATTTATAATTACAGAAATACTTGGTTTTCCTTTTACCTCCGCAGCTAATACACAAAACAAATTAGGAACTTCGTTTTTTAACTCAAATAGCATGTTTTTTATTTCTTCGGCGCTATCAAATTTAATTTGTTGAATTATTAAATTAACATCATCTTTTTTAATAATGTTTTTAATAAGTTCTTTTTTAATTTCCTGAACTTTTTCTTTTAGTAAAACCTGTAGTTGTTTTTGCAAATTACTGTTGTCATCTATTAAGTTGTTTAAACTTTTAACGAGGTCTTTTGGACCTTTTAATAACGTTTTTACTTCGTTAATAATTTCCGATTGCTCATTAAAGTACTCTTCGCTTTTAACTGAAGTAATAGCCTCAATTCTTCTTATTCCGGCTGCAACAGCACTTTCGCTAATTATTTTGAAATAACCAATTTGACCTGTTGAATTAACGTGAGTTCCGCCACATAATTCTATCGAAAAATTTTTGTCAGTTGTAACTACCCTAACTACATCGCCATATTTTTCACCAAATAATGCCATAGCGCCTGTTTTTTTAGCGTCTTCTATCGTCATTAGTTCGGTTTTTACAGCAATATTTTCTCTGATTTTTGTATTAACTAATTTTTCAATTTGAGATATTTCACCTTCTGATATTTTTGAAAAATGAGAAAAATCGAATCTTAAATAATCATCATTTACTAAACTGCCTTTTTGTTCAACATGAGTGCCTAAAACTTTTCTTAGTGCAGCATGCAAAAGGTGTGTTGCTGAATGGTTGTTGGCAGTTAATAATCTTTTGGAATTATTAATTTCAGCTGTGAAAGCAGCATTTAATTTTTCAGGTAATTTATCGGTATAGTGAATAATTACACCGTTTTCTTTTTTTGTATCGGTAATGTAAATAGTTTCATTTATGTTTTTTAATGTGCCACTATCGCCAACCTGACCGCCACTCTCGGCATAAAATGGAGTTTTATTAAGTACCAAATGATATTGTTCTTTGTTTTTTGCTTTTACTTTTCGGTATCTGATAATGTATGATTCAGATTCATGTTCTGTATACCCAACAAAATCAGTTTCATTTTCTTTATTCTCTATTAATGTTTTGTTTTCGTCTACATAAATCCAATCATCTGTGTCAACAGCTGTAGCAGCTCGTGAGCGGTTTTTTTGCTCTTGTAAATTTTTATCAAAACCTTGTTCGTCTATACTTAAATTATATCCTCTTGCAATTAACGAAGTTAAATCAACAGGAAAGCCAAAGGTGTCGTATAATTCAAATACTATTTTACCGTCAATAACAGATTTTTTTGCAGCATTTGTGTCTATACAAACCTGATCTATTCTTTTAAGTCCTACTTCTAAGGTTTTGTAAAATGAAATCTCTTCTTCTTTTATAACTTTTTCAATTAATATTTTTTGATGTTGCAATTCAGGAAATGCATCGCCCATTTGATTTGCAAGAGTTGGCACAATACGATACATGAACGGTTCTTTTAGATTTAGTGTTTGGTAACCGTATCTTATGGCTCTTCTTAAAATTCGGCGAATAACATAAGCTGCTCCAGTATTACCGGGTAATTGACCATCGGCAATACTAAATGAAATGGTACGAATATGATCGGCTATAACACGCATTGCAATATTAATTAGTTGTTGCATTTTGTGTTTTTCTTCATCTTCGGTATTATATTTTAATCTGGATAGTTCTTCAATTTTGCGAATTAACGGTGTAAAAACATCCGTATCGTAATTACTTTGTTTGCCTTGAAGAACTCGCACCAAGCGCTCGAAGCCCATTCCTGTATCAACATGTTGTTTAGGTAATTTAATGAGAGAGCCGTCGGCCCTTCTTTCAAATTCCATAAATACATTATTCCATATTTCGATAACTTGAGGATTGTCATTATTTACAAGTGTTGCACCAGGTATTTTATTTCGTTCTTTGTCACTTCTGCCATCGTAATGTATTTCAGAGCAAGGGCCACATGGTCCCATGTCGCCCATTTCCCAGAAGTTGTCTTTTTTATTACCGTTTAAAATTTTGTCTTCGCTAATAAATTGTTTCCAAGTGTCATAGGCTTCCTGATCAAAGTTCAAGCCTTCTTCTTTGCTTCCTTCAAAAACAGTTACATATAATCGTTCTTTGTCAATTTTATAAACTTCAGTTAGTAATTCCCATGCCCAACTTATGGCTTCTTTTTTGAAATAGTCTCCAAAACTCCAATTACCTAGCATTTCAAACATGGTATGATGGTAGGTATCTACACCAACTTCTTCCAGGTCGTTATGTTTGCCACTAACACGCAAGCATTTTTGAGTATCTGCTATACGCGAGTATTTAATAGGTGCGTTTCCTAAAAAAATATCTTTAAATGGAGCCATGCCACTGTTGTTAAACATAAGCGTAGGATCGCCCTTAACAACCATTGGTGCGCTTGGAACAATTTGATGTCCTTTGCTTTTAAAAAAATCTAAAAATGTTTGGCGAATTTTACTGGATTCCATGGGCTAAAAAATGAAAGGCGAAGATAATAAAATTGGGGCTTTTGTAAAATTTTTGTGCTGTACAATTGCACTTTTTATCTAAACGAAAGCCTTTATTTTTTATTAATTTGTTATATTTAGTGTTTTGGTAAATGTCTAAAATAAGATATAAGTTTAATACAAAATCTTTAACCTATGAAAAAGTTCGCATTACTTTTAAAGAGAGGTTTTGGCGTTTTTTATCTTACCTGGGCACAGGGCTTGTGTTTGCAACAGTTACCATAATACTATCTCGCCAGATTTTACCTTCTCCTTCCGAAAAAAAACAAAACCGCGAATTAGAAGCTGTATTGCTGCAGTACGAGCTTTTAGAAAGTAAAATGACTAAGATAGAGCAGGTATTAAAAGATCTTGAAGATAGAGATGACAATATATACCGTACGATTTTTGAAGCTGAACCATTACCAAAAAGTATAAGGTATGCAGGAACAGGGGGAAGTGACAAATACTCGGTTTTTGATAATTATGACAATTCGGAAATATTAAAATCAACCACTGAACGAATTGATCGAATATCAAAACAATTGTATATTCAATCAAAATCGTTTGACGAGGTTGTAAGGCTTGCAAAAGGTAAAGAAAAATTAATGGCTTCAATTCCTGCCATTATGCCAATCAATAAAAAAGAATTATCTCATGCTGTTACTAGTGGTTTTGGTTGGCGAACGCATCCTATCTACAAAACTCAAGAGTTTCATCCAGGAATGGATTTTGCAGCCCAACAAGGAACTCCAATTTATGCTACAGGCGATGGTGTTATTGAAGTGGCAGATAATCTTGCTCAAGGGTATGGAAATCATGTGGTGGTTAATCATGGATTTGGTTATCATACCTTGTATGGCCACATG
>CANFQR010000059.1 GCA_947449125.1 Bacteroidota bacterium
CTTTGATCTTCTGGCTTAACTTCATTTTCCTCTTCCTCATCTTCTCCTTTTTTTTGTCCGGGCACGTTGCCTGCTTTTATATTTTCATTCTCTAATGGCTCTTGATTTTCTATAGAATCGCTATATTCTTTTTTATTTCCCTCCAGCTCGTCTTTATATTTTCTAAGTCCTCTGAATATAGCTTTTGCGATATAATCTTGACCTTTCTCGCTTCCTAAAAAAGATTCTTCAAGAGGGTTTGTTAAATAGCCAATTTCTGTAAGAATGCTAGGCATTGCTGTTCTCCACAGAACCCAGATACTTTGTCTGTGAACACCTTTGTCAATACGCCCGGCTTTTTTTGCGTACTCGTCTTGAATTTTCATGGCTAGACTGGCGCTTTGAATAACGTATGCGCTTGTGTAATTGCTCATAATAATATAACTTTCTTCACTTTCGGGGTCAAATCCGTCATATTTTTTTTCATAATCGTCTTCTAAAAAAATGGCTGAGTTTTCTCTTGTAGCCACTTTCATTTTTCCCTCTTCGTTTTTTAAACCCATAACATAAGTTTCTGTTCCAAAGGGAATAGGATTAGGTTTTTCTACAGCAATTAGTTTTCCCTTTTTGTTTTTGTACATTTTGGGTTTTTTCTTCCCGGTTTTTGCGTCTTTTATCATGACTACTTTTCCGGCGGCGTTGCAGTGTATAGAAATAAACAAATCTGCTTTAGCTTTATTTGCTATTTGTGCGCGATCTTCCAGTTCTACAAACACATCTGTTGTTCGCGTATAAATTACTTTAATATCTTTAAAATTTTCTTCAATAAGCCTACCAAGTTTTAAGGCAACAGCTAGAGAAATATCTTTTTCTTTTTTACTGACCCCGCTACAGCCAGGGTCTTTCCCTCCATGACCCGGGTCTATTACGATTGTTTTTATTGAACCCGTTTTCCCTTTCCTAAGCGTTTTAAAAGCGCTTAATAACGCAATACAAAAAATAAAAAACAGGAAATATTTAAAAATTTTAACCATCTCAAATAATAAATTTTTACTAGGTTTCGTAAACTATTGTAGCTTTGTAAGCTATCATTGATAGAATAAATTTATTCCATTCGGATTGATAAAACATCAACATAAAAAACTAGTTTTCTTCTTTGCTTTGTTAATATCTCTTAGTGTTAACAATCTAAAAAGTCAAGTGAAGCAAAACGATACATTAAACAACAACACTGTTGATACACTTACAACCAAAGAAGATGAGAGAACAGATTTTTTAGAGAGTGCAGTTATTTATAAAGCCTCTGATAGCGCAGTTTTTCTGAAAACCAATAAACAACTTTTTCTTTATGGCAAGGCGCATGTTGAGTTTGGAACAACAAACCTCGACGCGGAAACAATTGAAATCGATTATATTAAAAATAATATAACCGCTTATGGTAAAAAAGATAGTTCAGGCAAAATTATCGGTTCTCCTGTTTTTAAAGATGGCGAGCAGGAGATGAAAGCGGAAAAAATAATGTATAACATTAAATCTAAACGAGGAAAAATTTTTAATGCGCTTACAACCCAGGGAGAATTGTTGGTTATTGGAAATGAAATAAAAAAAGACAGCAATAATATAATTTATATGCGGGGAATGAAGTGTATTCCTTGCAAGGACGAAGATGCAAGAACAATTTTTAAAGCCACAAAAGCAAAAATAATTCCAAATGATAAAATTGTTACCGGGCCAATGTATCTTGAAATAGGAGGGGTACCAACGCCTTTGGGTTTGCCGTTTGGGTTTTTTCCAAACACAAAAAAACAACACAATGGCGTTTTGTTGCCTACATTGGGTAATTCTGCAACACAAGGGTTTAATTTGCGAAACGGCGGATACTATTGGGGAATTAACGATAAAACAGACATGATTGTAAGAGGAGATGTTTATGGAAATGGTAGTTGGGCAATTAATACAACAAACAATTATAATGTTTTATATAAAGCTTTTGGATTTGTCCGTGTTGGTTATAGCCAGTTTAATATAGGAGATATAGATATTCCCTCAGGATTTAGCAAGCAAAGAGCCTTTGATGTAAGGTGGACCCACACACAAGACAGCAAAAGTAACCCAACCATTCGATTTAGCGCGAATGTAAATTATGTAAAAAACCAATCATTTAACCGAATTAACGCCTTAAATTCCGGACAGTTTTTACAAAACGCGTTTCAATCAAACATTAATTTTACAAAAACATTTAAATTAAGCGCATTAAGTTTAAATGCAACACATAGTCAAAGTTCCTCAGGTTTTAAACCAGTGGAAATAACATTTCCCCAATTAACATATAACGTAAACAGGTTTTATCCTTTTAGACGAGAAGGTGCCGTTAAACAAAACGTATTTGATAAAATTGGCATTAATTATTTACTTGAAGCCAGAAATACAATATCAGGATATGACTCAACTATTTTTAAAGGAAACATGTTAGATTCTCTTAAATACGGCATTAAACACACCTTGCCTATTTCAACTAATTTTAATGTTTTAAAATATATTACCGTTACACCGGCGTTAAATTTGTCTTCGGTAATGTATACAAAATATACATCTAAAGAGTTTTTAAACGACACCTTAAGAACAGTTACTAAAAAGGGTTACGTTGGCGGTTACGATGCAAATTTTTCTACCGCAATAAACACCAAAGTTTTTTTTGATTATGTTTTTAATAAGGGTAGGATAAAGCAAATAAGACATTTGTTAATCCCTACAATTTCATATTTGTACCGGCCAAATTTTGGAGCAGAACAATTTGGTATTTGGAAAACGGTTCAAACTAACACAACCGGCCTAACAAGTTCTTATTCTGTTTTTCAAAACGCTCTATTTGGTGGCCCCGCTCAGGGAGAACAAAACGCGTTGTCAATTAACTTAAATAATAATATTGAGGCCAAATTAAAAAAACAAACCGATACGGGTTATGTTTATAATAAGCGTACTTTATTACAGAACCTGAGTATTGGAACAGCGTATAATTTTGCGGCAGATAGTTTTAACATGAGTTTAATTAATGTAACTGCCAGAACAAAATTGTTTAATCTGTTTGATGTTGTTGCAAGCTCAGCATTAGACCCTTATGGTTACGATAAAACCGCAAACAAACGGGTAAATAAGTTTAATTACATTTATTCAGGTAACCCGGCTCGATTTACTAATGCAAATTTTGCTGTTAATACATCCTTTAGCAGTAATATGATAGAAGCATCAAAAAAAACAAGGCAGGCACCAATTATTACAAACGGGGCAGAGCAAGGAACGAACACAAACGACTCAGACGACGACGTTTTATCCTGGAATTTAAACATTTACTATAATATAACACTTACAAACAGTAATGACTCAAAGCTTCAGCCAACACAATCTTTAAACTTTAGCGGAGACATTAAACCAACCAAGTATTGGAGAATAGGCGTAACCAGCGGATACGATTTCACGAATCAAAAGGCAAGTTATACAAGCTTTAATATTTATCGTGATTTAAAATGCTGGGAGGCACGAATAGACTGGATTCCTTTTGGGGTAAGAAAAAGTTACAACCTTACAATAAACCTTAAAACCTCCATGTTAAGCGAATTTAAAATTCCAAAACGAAGCCCGCCAATTGATAATTTTTAATAGCATTTTTAGAAAAGCATAAAAGCGGAAAATAGAAAGCTTTGGTAAAGTCAGTTAAAAAAATTAATACTCCATTTAAAAACAAAGTGTTTATTATAATTTAACTTATCAACAAAACAAAGTTTCACGAATCATTTTTATTAACTTAAATATTAATAATTTACGATATATATTTTTGTTACATGTTTAGAAAAAAAATTGGCAAACTCCTAAACAACTTGTTTTTGTGTTTTCTTTTCTTACATGCGCTTTTGTATTTGTTATATGTTTCGTTCCAATTAATCTATTTATTTGAAATTGAATTTTCTATTCAAAATGAGTTTATCCAAGAATTTGTAGTGTTTATTATACTTGGAATTGGCGGCAGTGTTCTTAAAGATTATTTATTGTTGATGACTATTTGTTTTGTGTTTTTTATCATCATATTAATAAAAAATAAAAAAGATCAAAAAAACAGCTTAAAACAAAACAGCTTTTAATATAGACTACTTAATTTTTGAAAATCGTTTTGTTTTTTTGTTTTCTATGAACACATAATCTGTGAACATTTTTAATGGTCTTACCCATAAGTTTTCGCCTTCTTTTTGGTAACAAGCTTTATAAACAACCAAATATTCCAATGTTTCGCTGTGTTTCGCAATTCCTATAACTTCGTATACATTGCCCTTGTAGTGTTTGTAATAGCCTAATTTCATTTGTTTTATTTAACTAGTATGGTCTGCAACAATTACCCAAAATCCATTAATTTTTTTCCAAAGCAATGTAAAATAACCTCCGCTTGGTTTTTCTTTTTCAAGTGACCATTGTCCTATGGTGTAAATACTTGTTGGCGAAAGCTGTGTGTTTTCTTTAATTGTAAAAGTTAAAACACCCATGGCGTTTTTATTCGGGTAATTGCGCTTATAATTCGTTAAAGTTTTTTGCCACCCCAAAGTAATGCCTTTGCTTCCAATAAACAGCAGGCTGTCACTTTTCCAGTAATAATCCATAAAACCATCAATGTTTCCTGAATTCCAAGCGGTTTCCTGAGCCTTCATGTTGTTTAAAACCAAGTTTAAATCAGTGTTTAATGTTTGAGATGTGATACTTATCCCACAAAAAAGTAAACAAATAATAATTATGTTTTTCATGTTTGTAAAAGTATATAAATTCAACTACTTTTGTTTGCCGTTCTTTAAAACACTTATTAAGAAAAGCCGAGGGAAACGCCCGTAGAAGCTTTACCAACCCTTGAAAAATTTTAAATGAAAAATTTTAAATTTTAAATGAGAGCCATTTATAATTTATAATTCAACATTTATCATCTCAAAAGAAGGTGGGAATTCGTCTCAGTAGTATAATGTATTGGGAAAAATAAGTCAGAAACCGTTAGTTAAATAATTATTATACAAAAACCTAATCCCTTCTGACAATAAAAACAGAAGGGATTTTTTATTGAATATATGAGTACAATACAACAAGAATTAGAAAAACGAGTTTTGGTCATTGATGGCGCAATGGGCAGTATGATTCAGCAATACAAACTCACCGAAAAAGATTTCAGAGGAAAACGTTTTGCCGATTGGCATAAAGATTTACAAGGCAATAATGACCTGTTGTCAATTACGCAGCCACAAATTATTAAAACCATTCATAAAGAATATTTAAAAGCCGGCGCTGATATTATTGAAACCAATACATTTAGTGACACTAAAATTGCCATGGCAGATTATGACATGCAAGAATTAGTGTATGAGCTTAATTACGAATCGGCTAAAATTGCCAAAGAGGCCGTTGCTGAATTTAAAATAGAATTCCCTGAATTCGCCTCTATTCCTAAGTTTGTGGCTGGCGCAATAGGGCCAACAAATCGCACCCTTTCGTTGTCTCCAAACGTAAACGATCCTGGTTACAGAGCTATTAACTTTGATGAATTAGTTGAGGCATACACAGAACAAGTAAAAGGATTAATGGATGGGGGCGTTGACTTGCTTTTAATTGAAACCATTTTCGATACCCTTAATGCAAAAGCGGCCTTATTCGCCATTCAAAACTATTGCGAAAAAATAAATAAGAAAATGCCGGTAATGGTTTCGGGAACTATTACCGATGCCAGCGGAAGAACCTTGTCAGGACAAACAACAGAGGCTTTTTTAAATTCGGTTTCTCATGTTGATTTATTGAGTGTTGGTTTAAATTGTGCCCTTGGTGCAAAAGATATGCGGCCATATTTGGAGGAGCTTTCTAATAAAGCGCCTTTCTTTGTAAGCGCGTATCCAAATGCAGGTTTACCAAATCAGTTTGGAGAATACGATCAAGATGCTCATGAAATGGGGCATCAAATCGAAGATTTTTTAAAAGCAGGATTTTTAAATATTGTTGGTGGATGTTGCGGCACAACACCTTCGCATATTAAACGCATTGCCGAAATAGCAAAAAACGCAAAGCCGCGTAAAAAACCGCAACCAGATACCTTAATGCACTTAAGCGGTTTAGAACCTTATACGCTAACTCCTGAAAGTAATTTTTTAAATGTTGGGGAGAGAACAAACGTAACAGGCTCTAAAAAATTCTTACGATTAATTAAAGAAGGAAATTTTGAAGAAGCTTTGTCTATTGCACGCGAACAAGTTGAAGGAGGTGCCCAAGTAATTGATGTAAACATGGATGAAGGAATGTTGGATAGCGAGCAAGCCATGACAACTTTCTTAAATTTAATTGCGTCTGAACCAGATATTTCTCGCGTGCCTATTATGATTGACTCTAGTAAGTGGAGCGTTATTGAAGCTGGATTAAAATGTGTGCAAGGAAAGGCCATTGTTAATTCTATCTCATTAAAAGAAGGCGAAGAAAAATTTATAGAGCAGGCTCAAAAAATAAAACAATACGGGGCTGCTTTAATTGTAATGGCTTTTGACGAAGTTGGTCAAGCAGACACATTAGATCGCCGTAAAGAAATATGTAAACGTGCTTATAACGTTTTAGTAGACAAAGTTCATTTCCCAGCCCAAGATATTATTTTCGATCCAAACATATTCCCTGTAGCCACAGGAATGGAAGAACACCGCTTAAACGCCTTAGACTTTTTTAATTCAACCAAGTGGATTAAAGAAAATCTACCATTAGCTAAAGTAAGCGGAGGCGTGAGTAACGTGTCTTTTTCTTTTAGAGGAAATGATCATGTTCGCGAAGCTATTCATTCGGCTTTTTTATACCACGCTGTAAAACATGGGATGGACATGGGAATTGTAAATCCCGCACAATTAGTTGTTTATGATGATATTGATAAAACCTTATTAGAATTAGTTGAAGATGTTTTATTAAACAGACGTGATGATGCTACTGAACGATTGGTTGAACATGCAGAATCACTGAAAGGCATCACCAAAGAGAAAACAGAAAAAGACGAAGCCTGGAGAAAAGGAACCGTTGAAGAGCGTTTGAGCCACGCCTTAGTAAAAGGTATTGTAGAATATATTGACGCAGACACAGAAGAGGCTCGTCAAAAATTAGGAAGACCATTACACGTGATTGAAGGGCCTTTAATGGACGGTATGAATGTGGTTGGTGATTTATTCGGTAGCGGAAAAATGTTTTTACCGCAGGTTGTAAAAAGTGCCAGAGTAATGAAAAAAGCAGTTGCCTATTTAGAGCCGTATTTATTGAAAGAAAAAGAAGACAATGCCAAGGCTGGTATAATAGGCGATGGTAGAATTAATGCCGGCAAAATTTTAATGGCGACAGTAAAAGGTGATGTTCATGATATTGGAAAAAACATTGTGGGCGTTGTTTTAGCTTGCAACAATTATGAAATTATCGACCTGGGTGTAATGGTGAGTTGCGATAAAATTTTAGAAGAA
>CANFQR010000060.1 GCA_947449125.1 Bacteroidota bacterium
AATTCGTTTAACGGTAGGTTGTGCATTAATTCCCAGTTCCAGTTATCAGGTACTTCTAAGACAAATTTAGAATAAAAAGGATGGTGGGTAAATGAGGTTAAAAACACATAATCATCAGGGTTTAAGCCTGTTGCTTCGGCGTAAGTTTTAGGGGTGTAGCTTTTACCTTTGTATTCAAATTTTTCAGGTACTTTTCCTAAAAATTCATCGCAAACTGCGTTTACCGAATTCATAAAAAAATTAAAATCAATTTCTTGTGCTTCTCTTAATGCCGAAGATTGCAGGATACTTGTAAGTGTTGATTCTAATAATCTGTGGTTATGAATATCTTTACTATCTTTTTTACCGGTGTAAACCTCTTCGGGAACTATGCCGTAGTTTTTTATCACATTAAGTGCATCGGGGAAACCGCCGCCCTCGCCAAAATTTGTTTTACCATACATTCTTATAAAATTAGCTGCTTTAAGTGGGTAAGCTTTTCGCACAATAAACATTTCGCTTAAATTAAAATCTTTTCCTTTACCCATTCTTATTAATTCGCTTTCAAAAAACGACAGTGATGAAAACGACCAACATGTGCTTGTTATATTTTGATTTTGAACATCTGTACCATCAACAGTTTTTACGGTTGTAAATTTTATTTCGCTTCCTTTTTTGTTGGTTAATTCTTGAGCAATAATAAGATTTCCAGCCAAGAGAAGGAGAGTAAATAATTTAGTTTTCATAGGATTTAATTTTAATTAGTTGTAACAAATATCTTATTTCAAAAATTGTAAACAAAACATAATGGCCTATAAAGTGAATGAAGAAATTAAAAAACAAAGTTTCCAAACGCAATAAATAAATTAAGACCATAATTAGCGACAATAAAAATTTAAATACACTCGAAAAAAGTAAGATGCCAGTAAATGTTTTTTTATCGGTTTTAATCAGGAATATAACATTGAGCACTAGTGTAACTGCAATAAAAAAAAACAAGCTGTGTTGCCATTGTTCAGAAGGCATATTGAAAAAATAGTTAAAAAAATAAGAGTATATCACCGATGCTCCGGCAGCTATTAAAATGGAAGCTATACTTTTTAGTTTCAACTTATTTTTTTTTGCCGATGAAATCTTTTAAAACAATATAAAGCGCTGCGGCAATTCCTAAAAGTGAGAGAATGATTGTGAAAACGGGGGTGTTATTTTTAAAGTACGAATCTAATTTGTTTCCACCCCAGGCAGAAAAACCAATAATTACAGCCATTTGAAAAAACAAATTACTGTATTTAATAAATTGATTAGGCTGTTTTTGCAGCGTCATTAAGCGACTCTTTAGTTTGCGGCATATTTTTTACTTTGGCACCCATGTTGCAAGAGCCTGAAAAAATTGCACCGGGTTCTATTGCCAATTTACCGGTAATAATATCGCCATTAATTTTTGCAGTGGCTTTTAAAGAAAGTAATTCTGTAACGTTTACCTTTCCTTTAATTTCTCCGCTTACATCTGCGTTACCGCTTGTTACATTACCTTCTACTAAGCCGCTTGGACCAAGAACAAATTTTCCGTTTGTAACAATGTTTCCTGATAGTGTGCCGTCTATTCTTACATCGCCTGTAGATTGAATGTCGCCAACTATTTTTGTGCCGTTACCAATCAAGTTAACTGTGCTTAAATTAGCCGCATTTTGATTTTTATTTGAACCTATACCCAACATAATTTTAAGATTAAATTATTATTTTGATTTATTTTCGGTTACGTTTTTGTAATTATCTAAATAGAAAATTTTATACGAAGCAATATTTTTCTTTTTGTATAGATAAGGTAGATTATTGCCTAAAATAGGATAAATTTCTAACAACTCCTTTTTTACTTCGTCTTTAAAAACATCTGGGTCTTTCATTAAGTTAGTGTAGTATGTTGTGGCTTCACTTCCATTCTCAAACGATTTTAAAATAACTAATTGCGTGTTTGAATTAAATAAGCTGCTGGTTAAATTAAATGTTTTAGAACTGTAATAGGTAGTGTTAAATGTGTTTAATCTTAGTTTAAACGGATCAGCAATTTTAGAATCATCCGGCACAATGGCAATAATAAAGTGTTCGGCATCTAGGTTTACACTAAATGTATCTAATTGCGTTTTGCTCGGGTCAGCAATTTTATATAAATCAGGATTTTTTTGTTTTTTAATAGACAGTAATATGTCGTTTGCCAATGGTGTAACTTCTGATGAAGGAAACTTTACAACAAGAATTTTTAAGTAATGTTCTAATGAATCTGGGCCATTTAATTTTCCTTGACAAAGCGATTTAATGAATTCGAATTTAGCTTCGTATACATTTTTGCCGTATTTTAATAATCCTTCTTTAGCTTGCATTAAGGCTTGTGCAAAATTGTTTTCGGAATATAACTGATAAACGGAAGTGTAAAAACTTTCTACTTCGCTTTTTTTAGAATTTATTTCGCTACCGTAACTTGGGTTTTTTATGAGTAATGCAAATTCGCTATCGGGAAATTCATTAAGTATTTTTTCTTTGAAGTAATCGGCTTTTGCTTGATTTTTTTCGATTAAGTAAGTGCGGTATAAAATATAATAGGTATTTAACGCATATTTATTTTGAGGAAAACGATTGTTTAATTCTTCAAAGGAAGCAACAGCTTTTTTTGTATTATTTAGTTCTTCTTTATAAATAGAACCCATCATGTAATAAGCATAAATAATTTTTTTGTTGCTTTTTTTAATGAGTGAATCGTTTATTGGCAGATTTTTTTTGTAGTAATCTCTTTCTTTATCTGCACTTTTTGTAACTGATTTAGTGTTACCGTCTAATGAATCATTTAAAGGGGAATCAATTGTTAATGCTTTGTTTGATCTGCGCCAATTATCTTCAAGTTTTCTGTTTCCCCATTTTTTGGTAAAATCTGAAATCCCAAAAGAAACTGTATTTTGATTATAAAAATAAAATGATGTGCTTGCACCTGCTCCGGCAACCAGATTACCGCCATTAGCACCATTTAATGGTAATTGATTATTATTTTTTGCATTTTCTTTTTCATCTAGTTTTTTTGCTTCTTCTAATTCTAAGTTTGCAATTATTTTATCTATAATTTTGTTTTGTTCGTTTTCGCTCAGTTTTGCAAAACGCTGCAGGCTGTCTTCTTTGTTAATAGTGTTAATATGGGTGATTAAAGTTTCAAGTGTTTTTTTTCTGGCTGTAATAGAGTTGTAATCAGGATGATCTTTTGAAATGGTTACCACGGCGCTGTCGTAATATGCTCCAGCCAATTGGTAATTAGTTAAATCAAAATTTATTTCGCCTAATTTGAGATAAGACAAACCTTTTTGATTTGGATTGTTTAAACTTGTTTTAACAGATTTTTTATAATAATAAACAGCCTGATTATTATTTTTTTCTTTCTCTTCAATTTCGCCAAGGGTGTAATATATTACATCGTAGTATTCGTTATTTTTAAATTCGCGGGCCATTTTCAAGAGATCTTTTTTAGTACTCTCTGAACTGTTGCGTTTTACATCTAACAATTTGGCAATTTTTATTTTGCTGTAAAATACTAGGTCGTAATTTGGTTTAAGGTTGATTGTTTTTTTGTAATACTCAATAGCGCGTTTATTATTTTTTTGTTGTTCAAACAGCTGTGCAATAATAAAATTATATCTGGCTCTTTTTTTTCTGGCTATACCATTTAAAGGACTTGTGTGTCTGGCAGCCTCCATTAATTTGGTAGCGGCCTCGGTATTTAATCCTCTCCTCATATAATAATCGGCTTCAATAACCGGTAACTCCAATTTTATTTTGTGCGGTAGATTTTTCTCGTTCTTTAACAATGAAATAATTTGTTCGGAACTGCTAACGGCTCCAATTTCATTATTTACTTTAACCATCCAGGTTAGTGCAGTGTATTTATCTTTTGATTTATTGTATGTGCGAGCAACATAATCAAGCGCTTCGAGACCACTAAATAATTCTCGTTTATAAAAATGAGAAATTCCAATGTTTATCCAGTTATTATCTATCCATTTACCAGCCGTTGGAATTTCGTTATTTTTTTTATCCTTAATGGCGTGTCGCTGAATACAGGTTGAAGATTTTTTTATTGCTTTGTCAAAATCCGGGAATGTATTTTTTGCTTTTTCGGTAGATGGATAGATATAAATTGGAAGTACTTTGTCAAAATTATCTTTATTAGCTTTTTCTATATTATATAAGCCTTCTTCAATGCTAAGACCTGAGTAGTAGTAACCATTATAGCGCGCGGTTAAGTTATGATAAGCTCTGCTTACAATGGTATTTTTTTTTGTGCTGCAGGACACAAAAATCATTAAAAATGCTGTAGCGAATATTAACCGTTTAACTGGCAATGATTTAAAGTAACGATAAATTCTTGAATATAGTATAAAACCTTATAAATAATTAAACTAAGGAAATGTCAAATTGAACGAGATCAATAAACTCTTGAACTCTTTCTTCCACATCATTTTGAGAAAGTCCAATTAATCGCTCAGTTCCAAATTTTTCAACAGTAAAACTTGCCATAGCGCTACCAAAAATAATGGCGCGTTTCATGTTTTCAAAGCTAATATCTTTTGTTTTGGCTAAATACCCAATAAAGCCACCAGCAAAGCTGTCGCCTGCGCCGGTAGGATCGTAAACTTCTTCCAATGGAAGGGCAGGAGCAAAGAAAACTTCTTCTTTATTAAATAATAAAGCGCCATGTTCGCCTTTTTTTATAACCAATACTTTTGGACCCATTTTTAAAATTTTTTGAGCTGCTTTAACTAACGAATATTCTCCTGATAACTGTCTGGCTTCTGAGTCGTTAATGGTTAAAACATCAATTAGCGCAATGGTTTTTAATAATTCATCCATGGCAATATCCATCCAAAAGTTCATGGTATCAAGCACAATTAATTTTGGACGTTTAGTAAGTTGATTAATTACACTGCGTTGAACTGCAGGAACTAAATTGCCAAGCATTAAAAAATCGCATTCTTTGGCTGAGTATGGAACAACTGGATTAAAGTTTTCTAAAACGTTTAATTGTGTGTCCAGAGTATCTCTGCTATTTAAGTCGTTATGATACTTACCGCTCCAGAAAAAAGATTTTTCGCCTTGTTTAATTTGTAAACCTTCAAGATTAACCCCTTCTTTTTTCAGGATGTTTAAAAAATCTTGAGGGAAATCGTCTCCTACAACGGAAACGAGATTAATATTTCTGTGAAAATAGGATGCTGCCAAAGAAATATAGGAAGCCGCACCACCAACAATTTTATCGGTTTTACCGAAAGGTGTTTCAATAGCATCAAAAGCTACAGTACCAACAACTAATAAACTCATTTAAATATTTTTTATTTTTTTTGTAAAGATATTGTTTATTTCATAAAAGTGATGTAAATTTGCAACCCTAATCAGAAAATTCCTCCTTAGCTCAGCTGGTTAGAGCACATGACTGTTAATCATGGGGTCCCTGGTTCGAGCCCAGGAGGGGGAGCAAAAAAAGCCTTTAAAATTTTTTTTAAAGGCTTTTCTGTTTTATTAAGTGTTTGGTAGTTATTAAATAGGCATTTTTTTTATAAATTAATCATAACAAAAAACCCGATTCGTTACTGAATCGGGTTTTTTGTTTTTTTAAGTGTTTGTTATTTTATATCAAATTTAAACAATTCATCTAATTTAATATCTAGCGCTTTTGCTATTGCAAATGCTGTTGAGATGGTTGTATTAATTTTGCCATGTTCAATTTTAGAAACTTGTGTATAATTTATATCAGCCAAGTCAGCCAAATACCTCATTGAATAACCTTTTTCTTCCCGAAGTTTTCTTACTTGTTTCCCAAAAATTAGTAATAATTTTTTGTTTTTTAGGTTTATCACAAGTACCAAATTCACAATAAAAAAGAGTTTGATTGATTGTATATATGCTATCATTTAAATATATTTGCTTGCCAGAAGCGTTACAATCAAACATATGATAAGAATTATTTTACTGCTTTTATTAATGATACCTTTTTTATTAGCTTCTAATTTATCGTGTTCACGATGTCAATCATGCACTGTAGAAATCAACTATGATGTTGCAAAGACTGCTATAGATGAAAATATTGTAAGAGAGATTACGGAACCTACGACGTGTTTGAATAATGGATTATAAGCAAAAAATAAAATATGGCAAAAGGAGATATTTTATTAGCTATATCAATGTTAGTGGAGGTTAAAAAATAATTCGTCTTATGCTATCGGTGGGGAAAAAAGTATTAGGAAATACAAAAAAGAGGATAATTAAAAGAGTATTAATAGTTGATATAATTATTGGGCATTAACACGGTAAAAAAAGTAAGAATGACATTATTAAATAATATTTGGGAGTTTATTAAAAACACAGTAAATATGGTTTTGGATACCAGCTTTGAAAAGATATCCATAATAAATTCTTTAAATAAAACCTTTGAGGAACAATACTTAAGGGGCGAGACAAGCAGATTAATCAAAGTTTCAATAACATTTGGTATTGAATCATATAAACACAGTATGAGTGTTCATTGGACTAGGAGTGGATTTATGATGATAATTCAAAACGATGAGTTTTTAAAATTAAGTGAGGTAAATGAGGCTGCTCAATACATTTTAACTAATGATTATTTTATTAAAAAATTAATGAGTTTAGGTTTTGATACTCTTATTGCAAAAGGAAAAAATAACAAATCGATCAACTATAAATTATCAGATTACGCAAACCTTGAAGGCTATTTTATATAATATGAAGCATTATAAATATTGGAGAGTAATACCTTTTACAACTTTAGTTTTAATTCCATTTATTAAAATATATTATGCAGGGGCACTGTTTTTTACAATATGGATGTTAATTTTTTTGATAAAAAGAAATTACTCAAAAAAAATATCGACAACAGAAATAGAGAATATAGCTACAGGTATTGGTAAAAAAAACGAATTAGAAAAGTTGTATAAGAATTTAATGAAAAAAGTTCATCCAGATAAAAATAGTAATAGACTAGAATTGGCAAAAGAGTATGCAGAAAAAATTAATATTCATAGATATAATTATAATGAAATGAAAAAGCTATCTGATGAAATTGAGCAAGTATTTAAGTTTTGAATTTATACGCGCCTAGATTATAAAAACAAATAAATAAATTAAAATAATTTTAAAAGTAAAAAAATGAAAAAGTTAGCTTTGATCGCAGGAATTTTGATGTATTCAATTAATATAATTGGACAAGAAAATTGGGAATTACCTATGAAAAATGATATTGTATATTATCAAATAAGTAGCTCTCAATTTAAAAACACAACTAAAAAACTTAAGGGTTACTTTATAAGTGGACCAAATCCAATGATATCACAGTATATTACAGAGGTTAATAATAAAATACGTTCAGAGTTAAGTAAAAAAGGCGGTAAATATTTTAGCAC
>CANFQR010000061.1 GCA_947449125.1 Bacteroidota bacterium
CCCCATTGGTAAAATTTGATTTTCAATTTTTAAAGCAAGGTTGGAGTGCAAATGTTGAAACTAAACGCGATAAAACAACCAGTTTGAATATTACCGGACCTCAAATTATTGAAACAAAAGGACAGGAGTATATTGTAGGTTTGGGATATATGTATCCTAAACTTAAAATAAAAGGAATTCAGATACAAGGCAAGGTACTTGAAAGTAATTTGATGATTAAATTGGATGTTAGTTATAGAAAAAATATTTCAGTAATTAGGAGGGTTTCCGACGGAATAAGTATTCCAACCGGCGGAACAGATATTTTAACATTACGTTCTTCAGCAGATTATCAATTAACTCAAAATGTAAACTTACGTTTGTTTTACGATTGGATAAGAACAAAACCTCAAACTTCTGCATCTTTTCCTACTGCTAATGCTACCGGTGGTTTTAGTTTGAGAATTAATTTTCAATAATATTTATTAATCTAATATTATTTTAAATTATAGTTTTTGTTTTCGCCAATTCTTAATCCAGTATATTTTTCAACCCAAAATAAAAATTTATATTTTAAGTTGGTTTTCACTTTATTTTTGTCATAAAAAAATTCCCAATTGGATTTTGAAATTCTGTTTTGGAAAATTTTAGGATGTGTACCCTTGTAAATATCAAGTAAATCAATGTTACTATAATCAAATTCTTCCGTATTTGGAATGTTACTTTTCATCCATTCGTCGTTATGCCACATTTTATGAAAGTTAGCTTGTTTGGCTTGTTGTGCTTTTGGTGGTTTAACCCATCCGTAATGGTAAATAAATGCATTACTTTTTTTTACACGTAATTTTTTGTTTTCTGTTGTTCTAAAACCTTGTGCATCCTTAAAAGAACGGAATTTTTTATTATTCTTAATTATTCTTATTTCGTTTTTATACCATCTTCGGCCAATACCAATATAATTGTATTGACCATAAAAATGTTTGTATTCAAAAAGTAAACCATCAACATTTTGATTTGTCTTATATTCTTCCATGACGTTTTTTAATTTTGGCAAATCATCTTCATGAACACATTCGTCGCTTTGAATATAAAAACACCAGTCAAATTCAGCCGGAATAGCATCAAATATTTTATTGGTTTCGATAGATAAAATTTTACCGCCTGTTCTTAAACTATCGTCCCAAACAGTATCAATTATTATTATTTTATCTGAATTAATATTTTCAATTAATTTTCTTGTTTCATCTTCGCTGTTTCCAACGCCAACATAAAACTTGTCGCAAATAGGAAGTATTGAGTTTATAGCTTCAACAACCGGATAATCAAATTTTATAGCGTTTCTAATTATTGTAAAACCTGCAATTTTCATAAAAAAGTAAATAAATTAAAATGGATAACCGATACCAAAATTTGCCACAATGTTTTTATATGGTTTTTTATTAAACGTCCATCTGTCTCCGGCACTGTATTTAGGATCTTTTATGGGAGTAGCCAAATCAAGCCGTAATACAAAAAAACTCAAATCCCACCTTAAACCTAGTCCGCTACCAATGGCAATTTGGTCGTAAAAATAATTTATGTTGAACTCGCCATTTGGTTTAGTTTCATCTTTTTTTAACCGCCAGATATTTCCTGCATCTACAAAAATAGCTCCGTTAAATTCTTTTATAATATGAAAACGATATTCGAAATTGCCTTCCAATAATATATCTCCTATTTTGTCAAACCTTGTAGAACTATTTGTTGGGTCGTATCCTCCAGGACCTAAAGTTCTTGCACGCCAAGCCCTCACACTATTAGGCCCACCACTAAAATAACTTTGCTCGTAGGGTAAACCACTTAAATTGCGAAAAGTTTTTCCAATTCCTCCGGCAACACGATATACAATACTGCTTTTAGATCTTACAGGAATATTAATTCTATAATCAATATCTGTTTTTATAAAGTGAGCAAACGGAATATTAAAAATTAAATAACGCCCTAAAGAATCTGTTGTTTTATGAATTGTTTTATAATATTGTCTTAAAATTGATCCTGAAGATGCAATAGTCCATCTGAGATAATGCGCAGTTTTTTTGTTGGAGGATGTATTTTGTTTAGTAGAGTAGGTTAATCCAAATTTACTTAATGTAGTAATATGATCTTGAAATGAGTTAAGTAAAAAAGCATCTTTTAAATTAGTAAGATCATTTTGGAAAGACTTTAATAAGTTTGCCCTAACAAGGTATGTTTCGAAAGGAATAAAATCATGTTTCAATTTTCCTTTATTTGTTTTAAAGCTAAAGCCATAATCTATATTTGTAATCACGCGGCTAAATTCGGGCCGTGATTGGTAATTTAAAGACGTTTTTATGTATGTTCTTGGTAGCATATCTTTTTTAAAAGGAATTAATGAGAAAGGGAAAAACGCTCGAGGGACCGAAAACGTAAACTCAGGTCCGAATTGTATGGTGTTGAATGTGCGTTGAAGTCTGTTTAAATCAGTAATATCTGTAATGGAGCTATATGTGCTTGTGTCTTGAGTTAATTGTTTTTGAGCTGAGATGGCGGCTTGTAATTTTAATTCAACTAATTCTCCGCCTTTAAAAATATTTTTGTTTTGATAAACTATACTGCCGTCAATTCCCAAATTGCCGCTGGTATTTGTTCCTTCTGTTTCTGTTGTTATTGATTGTTTAATGAGTGGATTACATATAATGTAGCAATCTAAACGATTTTTGTAATCAGTATTTTCTATAAACTTTATATTTACATTTTTAAAAACACCTAATCCTGATAATTGCTTGTAAGTATTTTCTGATGTGTCTTTTCTGAACCATTGACCCTTATAAATATCTGTATTGTTCAAAATAATAGATTGCCTAAAAGCCATTGAGATATTATTTAAAAAAAATGTCTCCTCTTTTTTTGTTTTTATGGTGTCTTTAAACATTATTTCTCTAACATTTCCTATTACTTGTTCGGTAATAATAAAAATGTTTTCAATTTTCATTCTTGGATGATTTACGTAAATAAGCGAGTCGTTAGTTGAACTATAGGTTCTAGTAAATTTTTTTAATTTAATGGCTATAGAAACAGTATGGTTATTATATCCAGAATCGATGTCAAAATTAACATAGGCGTTTTCAAAATAGTAATAACCATTATTTAAAGCAAAATCAACTATACGATCTCTTTCGGCTTGAATTTTTTCCTCGTCGTATTGCATTCCTGCCTTTAAAATTGTATTTATAGTGTCTTGTAAAATAATAGCACCTAGTTTTTCATCTTCCAAAATATAAGATATCTTATTTATTAGATAGGGTGTTTTTGGATGTAGTATATATTTTGCGATTATTTTTTTGTCGTCTCTTTTAATTTCAATTGTATCTGTAACCGTGTTATTAAAATAACCCTTACTGAATAGAAATTTTTTTAATTGTAATCGTGTTTGATTTGCAAGTGTTGAATCAAAAACAACTGCGGGTTCACCTATGTCCCTTAAATTCTCTATGAATAGAGAACTACTTTTATCTTTTAGTTTTACCGTCAAGACTTTTTTTCCTTTCCTGATTCTGGCTTCATTTTTTATTTCTGTACTTGAAATTCTTTCTGAGTTAATTTTGTCATATTTTAAATTCCGATTAATTTTTTTTTGTGCAATTTTTTCTTCATCAAATAAATTGTACCACCAAACAAAAAAATGAAATTTTCTAAATAATTTGCGGTTTGGTTTCTGCCTATAAAATGTTTCAAAGGTTTCTTTAGCTTGATTTGTTTTTTTTATATTAATGATTTCGGCTTTATCTAAAAGATATTCATGTGGTAATAATTTTTTTGTTGGATTACAAGACGAAAAAACAATTGATATTAGGATTATATGAAAAACGGAATTGTTTTTTAGTTGTTTTTTCTTGTCGAGTATTTTTAAAAATAATTTCAAATCCGGTTATAAATTATGCTAATTTAGGGTAATTTATGCTTAGTAAGAATCAAATAAAAGAAATACAATTACTGCATTTAAAAAAACACAGAGATAATAAAAAATTATTTATTGTAGAAGGAGAAAAATCAGTTGTTGAGGTATTAAATTATACCCCAAAAATAATTTTTAAAATATTAGCAACTAGTGATTTTTTACTTAGTTATCAAACCCAATTAATTGATTTAACTGAAAATCTGATTGAGATTTCGGAAGTGGAGCTTAAAAAAATTAGTTTACAAAACAATCCAAATAAGGTTATTGCTATTTGTAATTATTTTAATTACCCTGAGGCAACTTTAAATTTTAATAAAGAATTTTCTTTTTATTTGGATGACATTAGGGATCCTGGAAATTTTGGAACAATAATAAGGCTTGCAGATTGGTTTGGAGTAAATATTATTTTTTGTTCCTTGTCTAGTTGCGATTTATATAATCCTAAAGTTATTCAGGCAAGTATGGGTGCGTTTTTGCGTGTTAGAGTTATTTATTGTGAATTAAGACAATTATTAAAGTCTCAGCAAATTGATAATGTTTACGGCGCAGTTTTAAATGGTGAAAATTTGTATTCGGAACCTTTAAAAAACGGATTAATTGTTATTGGAAATGAAGCTAACGGAATTAATGAGTGTAATTTAGAATTCGTAAATAAACCTATTACGATACCATCTCATCAGTCAAACGGTACCGAATCTTTAAATGCAGCAATGGCTTCTGCCATTATAGCGTCGGAATTTCACAAAAAAAACAGGTTAAAATAAAAAAACACTAATTACTCTTCGAATTAAGTTTGAAAAATAATTAGTGTTTTTATTTGGTTAAATTATTGATTAACTACCGCAAGCTTCGCAAGCATCAGGGTTATCTAAGGAACATGCTAATTGAGCTTGTTGCTCTTCAAAACTTAAAACGTGTCCTTGCCCTCTGTCTACAAGCAATTGATCTTCGTTTCCTAATATCAAAGCTGGTTTTTGTAGAGCATCTTGATCTACGGTGAATTTGATTGCATCTGCTGCGGCTTTTGTTCGTAAGTAATACATACCTGTTTTTAAACCTTTTTTCCAGGCATAAAAATGAGCACTACTCATTTTTGCAAAGTTGGCATCTTGAATAAATAAGTTGAGTGATTGGGACTGATCAATATATGCACCACGATCTGCCGCCATATCAATAATAGCACGTTGTTTTATTTCCCATACTGTTTTATACAGCTCCTTTATGTTTGCAGGAATTTCAGGGATATTCTGAACAGAGCCGTTTGCAGCAATAATTTTATTTTTTAAATTATCATTCCAAATGCCAAGTTTTACTAAATCTCGTAATAAATGTTTATTTACAACAACAAATTCTCCGCTTAACACACGGCGTGTATAGATATTGCTTGTATAAGGCTCAAAACACTCGTTATTACCTAATATTTGAGAAGTGCTAGCTGTTGGCATAGGCGCTAATAATAAAGAATTTCTTACGCCGTGTTTTAGAATTTCCTCTTTTAAAGTGTCCCATTCCCAACGAGAACTTGGTGTTACCTTCCACATGTCTTGTTGAAAAACACCTTTTGATATTGGTGACCCCTCGTAAGTTTCATAAGGACCTTCAACTTTTGCTAAATCTTTACTCGCCGTTAATGCAGCATAATAAATAGTTTCGAAAATTTCAGAATTTAATTTTTTCGCTTCATCGCTTTCAAACGGGAAACGCATTAAAATAAAAGCATCTGCTAAACCCTGAACTCCTAGACCAATTGGTCTGTGACGCAAGTTAGATTTACGAGCTTCTGGAATTGGGTAATAGTTCCGATCTATAATTTTATTGAGGTTTATAGTTGCAACATAAGTAATTTCAAATAGCTTGTTATGATCAAATTTACCGGTTTTCTCATCTACAAAGCGCGGCAGCGCAATTGATGCTAAATTACATACAGCGACTTCGTCAGAACTTGTGTATTCGATTATCTCAGTACACAAATTTGAAGATTTTATTGTGCCCAAATTTTGTTGATTAGATTTTGAGTTAGCAGCATCTTTAAATAACATGTAAGGATTTCCCGTTTCAATTTGTGCTTCAATAATTGCTGCCCATAATTCGCGAGCTTTAATTTGTTTACGAAACTTGCCTTCTGCTTCATATTTGGTATACAAAGCTTCAAAAGCCTCGCTGTGGCAATCGCTTAAGCCAGGACATTCGTTAGGACACATTAAACTCCAGTCGCCCTCAGCTTCTACACGCTTCATAAACAAATCAGGAATCCATAAAGCCGTAAATAAATCACGTGCGCGCATCTCTTCTTTGCCATGATTTTTACGAATATCTAAAAAATCATAAATATCTGCATGCCAAGGCTCTAAATAAACGGCAATAGAACCTTTACGTTTACCACCTCCTTGATCAACATATCTTGCTGTTTCGTTATATACTTTTAGCATTGGAATGATTCCATTGCTAGTACCATTAGTGCCTTTAATATATGAACCGGTTGCACGAACATTGTGAATGTTGATGCCAATACCTCCTGCACTTTGCGAAATTTTAGCACATTGTTTTAGTGTGTCATAAATTCCGTCAATACTATCTTCTTTAACTTGTAATAAAAAGCAAGAACTCATCTGCGGTTTTGGCGTTCCGGCATTAAATAAAGTTGGTGTTGCGTGAGTAAACCAACGTTCACTCATTAAATTATAAGTTTTTATTGCCGAATCAATATCGTTTTTGTGTATTCCAACAGCAACACGCATAATCATGTGTTGTGGTCTCTCGGCAACCATATTGTTCATCTTTAAAAGATAAGAACGCTCTAGAGTTTTAAAACCAAAATAATCATATCCAAAATCGCGATCATATATTATAGACGAGTCTAAAGTGTGTGCATTATTCATGATAATTTCATAAACATCGTCTGCAATTAGAGATGCACGAAGCCCTGTTTTAGGGTCAATATAATTAAATAAAGCATCTACAGTTTTCGAAAAACTTTTGATGGTGTTTTTATGTAGATTACTTACAGCTATTCTTGAAGCTAATTGTGCGTAATCCGGATGACGTGACGTTAATCCGGCTGCGGTTTCAGCAGCTAAATTATCAAGTTCAACGGTTGACACTCCATCGTATACCCCATCAATTACTTTTTTTGCAACGAGTATTGGGTCAACATGCGATGGTTCTAAGCCATAGCTTAATTTTTGAATACGAGCGGTTATTTTATCAAACTTTACCGATTCGCGAGTACCGTCTCTTTTAATTACAAACATATGCCAATTAATAATTTAGTTTTTGAATTTTATTTTCTTTAAACAAGATACTTTTTTAAATAGGATCTTTTATTTATTTTCAATTTATATTTCAACAAACCAGCGGTTAATTATTTTTTAATTAAGGGGGTAGAATTCCACTCAGGTTTTACCTGATAATTAAAAATTAAAGAACAACTCGTTTGAATTTTATTTAG
>CANFQR010000062.1 GCA_947449125.1 Bacteroidota bacterium
AAAAAATCAAAATAAATAGATTTTTCTTGACTTACCAAGGTATAAACTCCTTTATCAAGTTCTTTTTTGCCTTTAAACTGAACTAAACCGTTTTTTATTTTCTTGCAAGTATCTGCAATATATTGTTGATCAAACGTGTATTTTACCAAATACATCATGGTATCTTTACACCCCTTAAAATTTAGTTTAATGTCGTAACCTGCTGACTGTGCTCTTAAAGCAACAGAAAAAATAAAAACTGAACTGAATACTAAAATTATTTTTTTCATAATATCTATTTTATTTTTTTATGTTTTTTAGCCTTTTTTTCTATCAACCTCTTCCATTACATTTAAAACCTCCACTACCTGATCGGCTGATAATTTTTTCGCCTTTATTCGTTTATCTTTATCTAAGATATAAATAACTGGTGTTGCAAAAATATCAAATTTATCTCTGATATTATTAAACGGAATAGCTTCATAAACATTTATAAAGTCTAATTTATTATCTGCAATAAATTTACACCACTTGTTATACAGTTCGGGCTTGGTTTGAACGGCAAACACGTTAAAATCTACCTTACCTTTTAATGTTTTTAAGCTCTCATTTAATTTAGGCACCTCTGTTTCGCAGTGACCACAGTCTGCCGCCCAAAATACAAGAATAGTATATTTCGCGTTAACCTGATATAAGTTTTTATAAAAAGGCGTTATCTTATCAAGATTCTTGTTGTACAAATCACTAATGCTTGCTGATGTTTTAGCTGTATCAAAACCTAATTTTCTTATAGCTTTTCCGCCAATAGTATCAAACATAGATATATCAGGCACCTTAGAACCAGTCAATAAATTGCGCATAATATCAACCTTTTGTTTAATTTTTAAAACGGTTTCTTCGCTATAAACATCCTTTGCCTTGCCATTTATTATGTATTTATCACAAATATGAACAAATGCTTTTTCAAACGTTAAAGTATTTCCTTTATTATCAAAAGCCATGGTTTTATTGTTTTCAAATTTATACGTCAGGTAACCAACCATCGCGTTATAAACGGCACTACCTTCTTTGCAATTAGCAAAAAAAGAATCTACAGCTTTAATTATTGTATCCGGGTTTTGAAGTACTACAGATTCAAAATATTTTTTAGCGCGGTCTCCAAAAAAAGGTGTGTTTATTATTCTGTCGTCATTTAAATTAATTCCATCAAAATAATGCGATTTGTAATAATAATATTGGTAAACACTATCTGGCCTGCCGTTTTTGGCTTTTGGAATGTTATCTGGGTATTTTTCTTTGGTTAAATTTAAAAAATCGCAAATAAAACTACCTTTGTTTTTTGTAATAAAATCTGTTTCAAATTTTACAGTTTTGTCATTAAATAACTTTTGTTTTTCAGTTAAAAATGCTAAACTGTCTTTACGTCCTTTTGAAGCGTCGATGATTTTTGAAAACTCTTGACTCTTAATTGTCATAAATTTAACATACGAAAAAGCAAGATTATTTTCTTTACTTCCGTCAGCTTTTAAGGTATTAATAATGTTTAAAAGATCTGCATTAACTGTAAATTTTTGACCTTCGTTAATAAACAACTGAAAATAAACAGATGATTTATTTTGACCAACAATAGCATAAACGCCTTTATCTAATTCCGGATTTCCTTTAAATTGAACTTTACCATTTTTAATTCTTAAACAACTGTCAACAAGATACTGAGATGTAAAGTAGTACCTAACTAAATAAAAGGTAGTATCATTACAGTTTTTTAAATTAAGTTTAACATCATAGGCATTTTGGGCATTTGAAAAATGAAAAGTAAGAAGTGATAATAATGCTATTAAAAGTTTTTTCATGCCAAAACGTTTAGTTTAATTCTCAAATTTAACAATTGTTTTACCCTGCCTCAAATCTCGTACCAAATTTCTGATATTAGAATTATAAAATTTGTTAAATACAACTTCAAAACTGTCTTGCATACTATCATACTGCAGAAAATCAATAAAATAAGCATTTTTAAATTTTAAAATATCTGATTTTTTAGAATCAAAAACGGCTCTGTTTTTTAAAGGTAAATATTGAATACTATCTACAATCTCTTGTAAAACTTTTAGCTTTTGAAATTTCCTATCTTTTTTACCAACTGTGTTTTTATAACAGTTATTCAACATGCTTGTTTTTCTGATTATATAATTGGTGTAAATTTTATTATCTGAATAGCTATTTAAATACAGGTTTAAGGCAAAAGTATCATTTTTCAAAAACTGTATAGTTGCTTTATGGGCAATAAAACTGGCTATATTTTCGTTAAAATCAACTGCGTTTTTAGCGTAAAAAGTTGCATGAAATAATTCGTGAAATAACAAGTTACATAAACTGCCTTTTTGTCTATTAAGCGCCGAACTCATTAATGGGTCGCTAAACCAACCTAAAGTACTCCAGGCTGAAACACTTCTTAAATCAACATCGTATCCTAAAGATGTTAAATAATTAAATTCTTTTATTGCCAAAGATTTGTCAAAAAAACCTTTATAACTTACCTTTCCAACAATAGGGAATTTCCACTCATATGCTTTTATTACAAATGGTTCGCTAGCTGTTATTACCCATAAAACAGTTGAGTTTTTTTGATTATAAATTTGAGTGAAATTATTAGTTGGCAGATAGTCTAAACTATCAATTGAAAAGGATTTAATTTTTTCAACCAACAATAAATTATTTTTTTGAAGTGTACCTAATTTTACAGAAGCTTTATAATTTTCAATAGATTGAGTATTGTTCCATACAAACAACTGACCTTTGATTTGATAGCTTAAATAAATAGTCGTTTTATAATTTATTGCACAAAATATTGATACAACAAAAAATATATAACCAAAAAACAACCTTATCCACCTAATTATTAAAATCATTGCATCATATTTGTATCTTTGAACCAAAAGCTCATTATAAATTTAGTGTATAAATATTTCATATTCAGTTTTTTCATTTTGAACAATTTATTTGCTAATTGCCAAACAGATGATTCAATATTTAATAAGTTTAAAATTGCCGAACGACAATTAATAAAAATTGAAAAAGGATTTAATAGCCGAAAAGAAATTGATAGAATTGAAGCTAATAAAAAGTTTATTGCCGCCTGGGATTTAATTGTGTCCAATAAAAACATTTTAAATTATTCATTTGATAGTTTAAATGGCGTTTCCATTTTAAGTCCAAAAAACAATAAGTTTAAATTAATTACATGGAATTTAAATAAAGATGATGGTACACATACTTTTTTTGGTTACCTGTTAATTAACAACAGTAAACGTATTAAAAAAGGGTTTTTTAAACACGAAACTGTTGAAGCCTACGAACATTTTAAATTATTAGACAAATCCTGGCAAATAAAAAATCCTGAAACATACATAGGAACAAGCGATAAATGGTTTGGAATGCTGTACACACAGTTGATTGAGTGCGATGATTTTTTTACATTAATTGGTTGGGATGGAAATGATAAATTAACTCAGCGAAAATTTATTGATGTGTTATACTTTAAACCAAATGGTGAAGCTGTTTTTGGAAAAGATGTATTTAAGTTTCCTCGCAAAAATCCACGTCGCTTAATGTTTGAATATAGCAGCGATGTTACCATGAGTTTAAAATTTAACGAAAAGAAAAATCAAATTGTTTACAGTCATTTAGCTCCAAGGGAAGAAGGCACCGTTTTAGAAGGTCAATTTCAATACTATGGGCCTGATGGTAGTTTTGATGCCCTTGAATTAAGAAAAGATAAGTGGGTAACTTTAGAAGACATTGATGCCCGAAATGAAAAAAATAAAAACGATCGCGCCGAAAAGCCTGACCCCGAAAAACAAAAACCAATTTTTGAACCAAAATAATAATCCTAGGGCGATAAAATTTTAACATTATAGTTTACACCACCTTCAATCATTCAATTAAAAAAATTGTGATATTGTTCAGTATCATTGTATGAGAATAAACATCAATAAAACATATTGTTTTATTTTATTATAAAATTACAATACCTTTAGATTTTAAATTTAATTATGGAGTATAGAAGATTAGGAAAATCGGGATTACAGGTTAGTTTACTATCATTTGGAAGCTGGGTTACTTTTGGTAAACAAATAGATAATTCCACCGCCGACGAATTAATGAGTATTGCTTATGATAGCGGCGTTAATTTTTTTGATAATGCTGAAATTTATGCGCGTGGAAAATCTGAGGAGGTGATGGGTTCGATACTACAGAAAAAAAATTGGTCGCGAAGTTCATATTGCTTATCAAGCAAGGTTTTTTTTGGGTATGAAGAAGGAAAACCTAATCAAACTGGCTTGTCGCGCAAACACATTATTGAAGGTTGTCATGCGGCATTAATGCGATTAAAAGTAGATTACATTGATTTATTTTTTTGTCATCGGCCAGATAAAAACACACCAATTGAAGAAACCGTTTGGGCTATGAACACCTTGATTCAACAAGGTAAAATATTATATTGGGGCACTAGCGAATGGGCTAATGATGAAATAATGGCCGCTTATGTTTTTGCAGAAAAAAATCGACTAATCGGGCCAAGCATGGAGCAACCGCAATACAATATGTTTGAACGTACAAAACTAGAAAAAGATTATTTATTATTGTTCAAAGATTTTGGTTTAGGTACAACTATCTGGAGCCCTCTGGCAAGTGGTTTATTAACTGGAAAATATAACAATTCAACACCAACCGACAATAGGTTGCACATTGAGGGCATGGATTGGTTAAAAGAAAGAACTCTTGGAGACGCAACACGTATTGAAAAAACAAAACAGCTTGATCTTCTTGCTAAAGAAATAGGAACAAGTTTGCCAAAACTTGGTGTGGCCTGGTGTGCAAAAAATACTAATGTAAGCACGGTAATTCTTGGAGCAAGTAAAACAGAACAATTAAAAGAAACCATAACATCGTTGGATGTACTTCCTTTACTTACAGGCGAGATAATTGAAAAAATTGAAACTATTTTGCAAAACAAACCTGTTCAACCATTATTCTAATTGATTTTAGTTTGTTATAATTTTTGATTATTTAGAATCATTACTTTTTGATGCCTTAAACCCAAGGCTTAAACTATTAACACAATAGCGCAATCCACTTTGTGTTGGACCATCATCAAATACATGCCCTAAATGTCCGCCACAATTAGCACAAACTATTTCTGTTCTTATCATGCCATGAGAAAAATCTTTCACTTTTAATATTCTGTCTCCACCACCTAATTCGCCATCAAAACTCGGCCATCCACAATGACTGTCAAATTTTTGTTCATTCGAAAACAATTCAGTTCCGCAACCAGCGCAGGTGTAAAAACCTACTTCTGTATGTTGATTAAATTCTCCTGTCCCTGGTCGCTCTGTGCCCTTTTCTCGTAAAATATAAAATTGTTCGGGTGTTAAAATTTGTTTCCATTCTTTTTCAGTTTTCTTATAGTTTGTTTCCATACTTTTTTTGGGATGAAGTGTTTTGTTTTGAATTGTATTATTTGATGGTTGGCATGACACACAGCCAAATAAAATTGAGAAAAAATGTAATAACAAAAATTTATTCATGAATTTAATTCAGATTTTTTATGTGATAATTTATTATCATTATAAATTAAAATAATAACTTAATCTATTTAAAAACAAACCGAATTAATAAATGTTTTAAGATTTAATTTTTAATTCGTTGAGGCTTACTAATTAATTTTCTGCTCATTTTTTATGGTGAGTAAGACACCAAAACCCAAAACAAAATATAAAATTAAAGACAAAATAGATGGTCGCATTCCTCCTACTACCTCACTAATTAAACCAAATGTTACAGTACCTATAATCATGCCGAGTTTTTCCATAACATCGTAAAAACTAAAAAAACTAGCATTATCATCGCTTTCAGGTAGAAATTTACTGTAAGTGCTTCGAGACAATGCTTGAATTCCGCCCATTACAAAGCCTACCAAAAATGCCACAATATAAAAATGCATAGGTAATCTCGCTACAAGATAAGTAAACACACAAATAAAAATCCAAATAAATATTGCAATCATTAAAGCTTTTATATTTCCTATAATGGATGAAATTTTAGAAAACAAAAAAGAACCAGCTATTCCAACAAACTGAATAATTAGAATACTAATAATTAACGATGTGGTTTTAGTTTTTTCATTTTCCCAAATTATTTCATTTCGCGCAAATAAAACGGCTACCACCATGATGGTTTGAACACCCATGTTATAAAAAAAATACGCGGTTAAAAAACGCTTTAATTGAGGGATGCTTTTTATTTGAGCAAATACAGAAGCTAACTCCTTAAACCCTTTAGAGAAAATTCCTTTTTTATCGTAATTGTTTAGTTGACGGATGGTATCGGGTAAATGTTTAAACGTGTATTGCGCAAACCCAATCCACCAAACACCAACCAATAAAAAAGAAAATCGTGTATACTCTTTACCAATACCCATTATAATAGCCAAACAAATTATTAATAATAAAGAACTACCAAAATAGCCCATAGCAAAGCCTTTGGCGCTAATTTTATCTTGATTTTCTTTTGATGAAATTTCCGGTAAATACGAATTATAATACACTAAACTTCCCCAAAAACCAATTGTAGCTGTAACGAAAGGTATAAAACTCAGTTCTAAATTATTTTTTGAGAAGAGAAATAAGCACATACAAGACAATGCCCCTAAATAACAGAAAAACTGAAGAAACCGTTTTTTATTTCCCAAATAATCTGCTATTCCGCTTAAAACAGGAGTAATTAAAACAACAATAAAAAGTGCAAAAGCGTATACAAAGGAGTATATATTTTGATTTTCGAAATTTTTACCAAAAAAGCTTACCGTATGGCTAATTATTTCGCCTGTTTCATTTTTTGTTGATGTAACGGCATCGTAAAAATTTGGGAATATTGCCGATGTAATTACCAAAGGGAATACCGAATTAGCCCAGTCATAAAACGTCCAGGCTTTTATAATTTTAGGATTATCCAATTCTAATTTTTGATGTTGCATGCTTTATTTTTTTATAATTTGAAATTCTACCCGCCTATTTTTTGATTTGCCTTCGTCTGTTTTATTATCGGCAATTGGCTGTTCGCTTCCCATTCCTTTAAAATACAATTTATTTTGCACTCCTTTTTTTATTAAATATTCAAACACTTCCCTAGCCCTTAGTTCCGACATTTTTTGGTTTTTAAATTTTATACCGGAGTTGTCGCTGTGACCAATTATTTGAATTTCAACTATCGGATTTTTTATCAAATACTTAACCAGCTTGTTTAATTCTAAGTATGATTCGGGTAAGAGAAAATACCTGCCATTATCAAAAAAAAT
>CANFQR010000063.1 GCA_947449125.1 Bacteroidota bacterium
CCCTCAACCAACTGACTAATGGCTTGTGGCTGATCGCCGGTAGGTTGAAACTCGGATGTAAGTTCAAAATTCATCTTCTTAATTTTAATTCTATAAAATTAGTTAATACGTTTTAATTATGAGTTGTTAATACAATGTATTTAACTTGTTTTATGGCTGTTAAACTAATTTGTTAGGTAGATTAACAATGGTCATAATAACTGTTTAAAATTTAAACCTTTGTTTCTATTAATTTAAATGCAAATACTTAATTTTGATTTATAAATATAAATTATGCCTTCATTTGATATTGCCAGTAAAATAGATGCTCAATTACTTGACAATGCTATAAACGTAGCCAAAAAAGATATTTTAAACAGATGGGATTTTAAGGATAGTAAAAGTAACATTGAATTAAACAAAAAAGATTTAACAATTCAGGTAGTAACAGAAAATGATATGCGCTTAGATGCAATTTTAGACGCGATTCATTCCCGTATGATCAAACAAAATTTAGATCCTCGCGGTCTTGACGAAAGCAAAGAATACTACCCAAGCGGACCAATGATTAAAAAAGACATAAAAGTTAGGCAGGGAATTGAAAAGGAAGTGTCAAAAAAAATACTTAAAGACATTAAGGATAGTAAAATAAAAGTAACTGCTCAAATAATGGACGAGATTATTCGTGTAAGCGCTAAAAAAATAGATGATTTGCAAGCAATAATTGCACTCTGCCGTAAAGGAGATTATGATGTTCCGTTGCAATTTATTAACATGAAATAACAAGCAGATTAACTTTCATAATTATTAAAATCAGTAAAAAAATAATTTCTTCAATAACTAAAAAATGATTGTTCGAAGCAAAGCGCCATTAAGAATAGGACTAGCGGGAGGAGGCACAGATGTTAGTCCATATGCTGATTTATACGGAGGCGCTATATTAAATGCCACGATTGATTTATATGCTTATGCCTCATTAGAACCTCTTTCAAATGGCAAAATAGAATTTTGCTTTGACGGCTCTGATCGTTGTATAGTTTTAGAAAACAAAGAAGAGCTTGAAATCATTAAAGACTTTGAATTGTTTATTGGTGTTTATAATCGCCTCGTAAAACAATTTAAGTTAAAGAACTTATCTTTTCGCTTAACGTCTTACATAGAAGCTCCTCAGGGTTCTGGCCTAGGCACTTCATCTACCATTGTTGTTTCGCTAATAGGCGCATTTGTTGAATGGCTTAAATTACCTTTAGCAAAGTACGACATTGCTCACCTGGCCTATGAAATAGAACGAGTAGACCTTAATATGAGCGGTGGCAGACAAGATCAATATGCCGCAACATTTGGAGGTGTAAACTATATGGAATTTTTAAGCAACGACAGAGTTATTGTTAATCCACTAAATCTAAAATCAGAAATAATAAATGAATTAGAATTTAATTTGCTTTTATATTTTACTGCAACTCAACGCTTATCTGCCAACATTATTAATGAACAGGTTGAGAACGTAAAAAACAAAAACGAAAAATCTGTCGAAGCTATGCATAACTTAAAAGAACAGGCACATCAAATGAAAGACAGTTTGTTGCGTGGCGAAATAAACAAAATTGGTGAAATCCTTAATTTTGGATGGGAAAACAAAAAAGCAATGGCTAATTCAATTAGCAATACTTTAATTGACACCATTTACGAAACAGCATTAAAAAACGGAGCAACAGGCGGTAAAATATCTGGAGCCGGCGGTGGAGGATTTATGTTTTTTTTATGCCCCGGTGTAACTAAACTAAAAGTTTCTAGAGCACTTGAGCATCTCGGTGGAAAAGTTCAATCATTTAAATTTACTAAAGAAGGCTTAGTAACCTGGACCATATAATAAAATCTATTTATGACAAACACTAATATAAATACACTCGATTCAACAAATTTCTCTTTCAATAATCAAACCGCTTATTATAAAGGTAAAGTGCGCGATGTTTACACTATAAATAACAAACTTCTTGTTATGATTGCCAGCGATCGAATAAGCGCATTTGATGTTGTTTTACCACGCGGCATTCCATATAAAGGACAAGTACTAAACCAAATAGCAGAGCAGTTCTTAAACGCAACAGCAGACATTGTGCCCAACTGGTTAATTGCCTCGCCACATCCAAACGTTAGTATTGGCCGCATGTGCCAGCCTTTTAAAATAGAAATGGTGGTGCGCGGATACTTAGCCGGACATGCCGCAAGAACCTATTCAGGCGGTTTACGCGAATTATGCGGTGTAAAATTACCCGAAGGTCTTAAAGAAAATGACAAACTGCCTCATCCCATCATTACCCCAACCACAAAGGCTTCCGAGGGTCACGATGAAGATATTAGTAAAGAAGAAATTATTAAACAAAATATTGTAAGCAAAGAAAACTATGAGCAACTAGAAAAATATACCCTGGCATTATATGCCCGCGGACAAGAAATTGCCAATAAAATGGGGCTTATCTTAGTAGACACAAAATATGAATTTGGAATTTTTGAAGGAGAAATTTATTTAATGGATGAGATTCATACACCCGATTCATCACGTTATTTTTATCTCGAAGGCTATAACGAACGCCAAGAAAAAGGTCAGGAACAAAAACAATTAAGCAAAGAGTTTGTTAGGAGGTGGTTAATTGAAAATGGATTTCAAGGGAAACAAGGCCAAACTATCCCGGAAATGAACGATGAATGGATTACAGAGATAAGCAATCGATATATAGAATTATATGAAAAAGTAACCGGAAAAACTTTTATTAAGGCTGATTACTCTCAAATATTAACAGATATAGAGCATTCAGTTAAAAACCAATTAAGCAAAATTTAAATAAAGTTTTACCTTTGCAACAATAATATTAACAGATGAAAGATATTTTCGAAAAAATAAAAGCAAACCTTGGTCCAATAGGTGAACATGCTAAAGAATCACATGGTTATTTCACATTCCCAAAACTAACAGGCGATATTAATCCTCACATGGATTTTAGAGGAAAAAAATTATTAAACTGGAGTTTGAATAATTATTTGGGTTTAGCTAATCACCCTGAAGTTAGAAAAGCAGATATTGAAGGTGCTGAACGTTTTGGCCTTGCTGCTCCAATGGGTGCTCGTATGATGAGCGGAAACTCTGATTATCACGAAACTTTGGAAAAAGGATTATCACAATTAGTTAAAAAAGAAGATACCATTCTTTGTAATTTCGGTTATCAAGCAATGGTTTCAGCTATTGATGCCATAGTTGACCGTCATGATGTTATTGTTTACGATGCCGAGAGCCATGCTTGTATTTTAGATGGTGTAAGGTTGCATATGGGCAAACGTTATGTGTTTAAACATAATGATGTTGCCGATTGCGAAAAACAATTAGAACGCGCAACAAAATTAGCTGAACAAACTGGTGGCGCAATCTTAGTAATTACCGAAGGTGTTTTTGGAATGCGTGGAGATCAGGGAAAACTAAAAGAAATTATTGAATTAAAGAAGAAATTTTCTTTCCGCTTATTTGTTGACGATGCTCATGGTATTGGAACAATGGGACCAAACGGCGGAGGTACCGGCGAAGAACAAGATTGTCAAGATGGTGTGGATATTTATTTTGGCACATTCGCAAAATCATTTGCGTTAATTGGAGGTTTTATAAGTTCCTCAAAAGAAATCATTACTTATTTGCGTTACAATATGCGCTCTCAAATTTTCGCCAAATCATTGCCGCTTCCTTTGGTTTACGGTTTATTAAAGCGCTTAGAATTATTAAATAAACATCCTGAATACAGAACAAAACTTTGGGAAACGGCTCATAGCCTTCAAAAAGGTTTAGTTGAAGCCGGCTTTAATATTGGTGATACAAATACCATGGTTACTCCTGTTTACATGAATGGATCTATTCCTGAAGCAACTAATATGGTAATTGACCTCCGAGAAAATTTCGGGATTTTTTGCTCAATGGTAGTTTATCCAGTTATTCCTAAAGGCATGATTATTTTGCGTTTAATTCCAACGGCAACACATACTTCAGAGGATGTTAAATATACCATTGAATCTTTCAGTAAAATAAAAGATAAATTATACGGTGGTTTATACCAAGCCGATAAAATACGCGAAGGTTTCTCGCAGGCTTTATAAGTTAAACTAATTTTGTTTTTTATTAAATCCCAATCTTTTCAGGTTGGGATTTTTTGTTTATAAAACAATTTTTTGAATTGTGCAGCTTAAAGTAACTTAGAATTCAATGGCAAAAACAGAAGATAAAGAAACGCCTTTAATGAAGCAGTATAATAGCATAAAAGCTAAATATCCTGATGCAATTTTATTATTTCGCGTAGGTGATTTTTACGAAACATTTGGCGAAGACGCTGTTAAAACATCTAAAATATTAGGTATCGTATTAACCAAACGGGCAAATGGCCAAGCCACTCATATTGAACTTGCTGGTTTCCCCCATCATTCTGTAGATGCCTATCTTCCTAAACTTGTACGCGCCGGTTACCGTGTGGCAATCTGCGATCAGTTAGAAGATCCAAAAACAGTTAAAGGAATTGTAAAAAGAGGCATTACCGAATTGGTAACGCCGGGAGTTAGCTTTAACGATAAAATACTTAACCATCAACAAAATAATTTTTTAGCCTCCCTTCATTTTGATAAAGACCAGGGCGGCCTGGCGCTTTGTGATGTATCAACCGGCGAGTTTTTGGTTGCGCAAGGTACAGTAAGCTATCTCGAAAAATTAATTCAAAACTTTAAGCCAAACGAATTGTTATTTGAAAAAAATAAACGCAATAATTTAAATGAATTACTTGGCGAGCGTTTTTATTCGTTTGGTTTAGACGATTGGGCTTTTACTTATGATTACGGTTACGAAAGGTTAACAAAACATTTTGAAACCAATTCACTAAAAGGATTTGGAATCGAAGATTTAAACCTCTCCGTTTGTGCCTGTGGCGCAATTTTACATTATTTAAACGAAACCAAACACGACAAACTAAAACACATCAATAAAATTAGCCGTATTGATGAAGATAACTATGTGTGGTTAGATAAATTTACTATTCGAAACCTTGAATTGTATTCTTCTAACAGCGAAAATGGAAAAAGTTTAATTGATGTGATTGATAAAACCGTGAGTCCGATGGGATCTCGATTGCTAAAACGATGGTTGGCTCTTCCATTAAAAAATTGTGATGCTATAAGTGAAAGACAAAATGCCGTTAACCATTTTGTGTATCAAGTTGAAAACCGTTATGAACTTATCTCATTATTAAAAGAGGTTGGAGATTTAGAACGCTTAATTTCAAAAGTAGCTGCTCTGCGAACTAATCCAAGAGAGCTTGTTCAATTAAAAAAATCGCTGATTATTATTAATGATGTTAAAGCCAAATTAAAAACTTCAGATAATTTAACCTTACAAAAAATTGCCGATCAGTTAAATCCATGTCAATTAATCACTGAACGACTACATAACGAATTAAATGAAGATGCTCCAGTAAATATTTTAAAAGGAAACGCCATTAATAAAGGTATTAATGCCGAGCTAGATGAATTGCGAAATATTGCTTTTAGCGGTAAAGATTATTTATTGCAAATACAGCAACGCGAAGTTGAAAAAACTGGCATTTCATCATTAAAAGTAGCCTATAATTCTGTTTTTGGTTACTATTTAGAAGTAACACATCTACATAAAGATAAAGTTCCGCAAGATTGGATTCGTAAGCAAACCCTAACCAATGCTGAGCGTTACATTACTCCCGAGTTAAAAACATACGAAGAAAAAATTCTTGGCGCAGAAGAAAAAATAATGACACTCGAACAACAGTTATTCGATAATTTGGTTAGAGATATTGGAGAATACGTTTTACCCATTCAATCAAACGCAAGTTTATTAGCCAAACTTGATGTGCTTTGCGGATTTGCTACCCTCGCATCCGAAAACAATTACAGTAAACCTGATGTAAATAATAATTTAGTTCTAGATATTAAAGAAGGAAGGCACCCCGTTATTGAAAAACAATTACCTGTTGGTGTTGAATATGTAAGTAATAATGTATTTTTAGACAATGAGCAGTGTCAAATAATGATGATTACTGGCCCAAACATGAGCGGAAAATCAGCTTTACTCAGACAGACTGCCTTAATTGTATTACTTGCGCAAATTGGAAGTTTCGTGCCGGCAAACAATGCTACAATTGGCATTATTGATAAAATTTTTACACGAGTTGGCGCAACAGATAATATTAGTTCAGGTGAGTCTACATTTATGGTAGAAATGAATGAAACCGCAAGCATTTTAAACAATTTAAGCGAAAGAAGTTTAATATTACTAGATGAAATTGGAAGAGGAACCTCAACTTACGACGGCATATCTATTGCATGGAGTATTGCAGAATACATACATAATCAACCAAAAAATAAAGCTAAAACACTTTTTGCCACCCATTATCACGAACTTAACGAAATGTGTACTTTTTTTCCTCGCATAAAAAACTTTAATGTGTCTGTGAAAGAAAGTGAAAACAAAATAATTTTTTTACGAAAATTAGCCGAAGGAGGTAGTGAACATAGTTTTGGAATTCATGTGGCCCGAATGGCCGGTATGCCGAAATTTGTGGTTGAAAGGGCCAACGATATATTAAAAAAACTCGAAAAAAATCACGAATTCGAATTTACTGATAGTTCAGAATTAATTATCAATAAAGATTCTAAACCAAGTCAAAAAAAATCCGGCGATATGCAATTAAGTTTTTTTCAATTAAACGATCCTGTTTTACAAAAAATAAAAGAAGACATTTTAAATACCGACATAAATACGCTCACTCCAGTAGAAGCGTTATTGAAACTAAACGAAATTAAACATACGCTTGGCATTTAGGCAGATGTAAATAATAGTTTAATTGTGTTAAAAAGGCTTGTAATTAGTTTTTTTATTTTTTTACCTAAAAATTAAGTAAAAATCGATTTTTATTTTTTTTAAATCTAAAAAATTTTTACATTTGCCCTCCCTTAAGGGGAAAAAGCGAAAGTAGCTCAGTTGGTAGAGCGTAACCTTGCCAAGGTTAAGGTCGCGGGTTCGAGACCCGTCTTTCGCTCAAAAAACTGAAAGGTTTTTAATCACCTCCAAAAAGATTTATCTTGTTTGGATATGCCTGGGTGGTGGAATTGGTAGACACGCAGGACTTAAAATCCTGTATCTTCACGGATGTACGGGTTCAAGTCCCGTCCCGGGTACAAAATAAAAGCCGCTGAAAATCAGCGGCTTTTTGTTTGATAATTAAATACTCAAAACCACTTTATCGAACTCAACGCAATTAATTCAAAAATTACATTTTGAATCCGCAA
>CANFQR010000064.1 GCA_947449125.1 Bacteroidota bacterium
AAAAAAGGAGTTAAACTTCAAGCAATAGGAGATATTGAAAGTTTACCACAATCATGTCAGAAAGAGTTACAGGAATCAATTGATTTTACATCAAAAAACGACACACTTACTTTGATTTTGGCTTTAAGTTATTCCAGCAAATGGGAAATTACTAATGCCGTAAAACAAATAGCCAAAAAAGTTGAAGAAGGAAAAATGAATTCAAAAGACATTACGTCTAAAGATATTGAAAAACATCTATCTACTTCAAAATGGCCTGAACCTGAACTTATGATCAGAACAAGCGGAGAACATCGTATCAGTAATTTTTTATTATGGCAATTAGCCTATGCTGAGTTTTATTTTACAGAAACTTTATGGCCCGATTTCAGAAAAAACGAATTTTTCAAAGCAATATTATCCTATCAAAACAGAGAAAGACGATTTGGTCAAACAAGCGAACAAATTGCAAATAATTAAGATGAGAAAACAAATTTTTAAAGCGGTTTTTCTATTGCTCTTTTGCTTAAATGGTTTTTCTCAAGAAGATTCATTATTTCTTGACGCATTTAAATCGCCAAAAAAATATATTATTGGAGGTATCTCAATTGAGGGTGCCGACAATACAGATAAAAATGTAATTAGTCTTTTGTCCGGTTTAACAGTGGGCGACGAAATTACAATTCCTGGTGATAAAACAAGCGAGGCAATAAAAGCACTCTGGAAACAAAGTATTTTTGAAGATGTTCAAATAATACAAGATAAAACAATTGGTGACAATGTTTTTATAACTATTAAAGTTGTTGAACGTCCGCGACTTTCAAAATTTTTATTTAAAGGCGATGTAAAAAAAACAGATGCCGATGAAATAAGAAACAAAATAAGGTTAATGCAAGGGCGTGTTGTTACTGATTACATGGTTGGAACTATAAAAAACACGGTTAAAGATTACTATTCAGATAAAGGATATTATTTTAATAAGGTAGAAGTTAATCAAGTAAAAGATACCACAAAAAAAATACCATATACAATTTTAACTATTAAGGTTAACAAAGGCCGAAAAGTGAGAATTCAAGACGTTAACATTCATGGAAACACTGTTGTTAAATCTTGGAAGTTAAAGAGGAAACTTGAGGATAGTAAAGCGTTTCGTTGGTACAATCCATTTAACTCCGGAAAATATCTCGAAGAAAATTTAAAAAAAGATCTACCCTCAATAGCCGCAAAATATAACGCAAAAGGATATCGAGATGCGCGTGTGGTAAAAGACACGATTTATTTTGTAAGCGACAACAGGGTAGCCATAGACGTTACAATTGACGAAGGACATAAATATTATTTTGGAAAATTTAATTGGTTTGGAAACAGCAAATACAGAAGCGGACAATTAGATACCATTTTAAATATTCCTGCCGGTAGCGTTTACGATCAAAGTAAATTAGAACAAAAACTATTTATGAACCCAAGTGGTTATGATATTTCAAGTCTTTACATGGACGATGGTTATTTGTTTTTTCAGGTAAACCCTCAAGAGAGTAATATTCACAACGATACAATTGATTTTGATGTATTAATGTACGAAGGAAAACAAGCTACCATCAATAAAGTAACCGTAAAAGGAAACGACAAAACCAACGACCACGTTATTTACAGAGAGATTAGAACAAAACCGGGACAATTATTCAGGCGCTCAGACATTATTAGAACTCAAAGAGAATTATCGCAGTTGGGATATTTTGATCCGGAAAAATTAAACGTTGTGCCAACACCAAACCCTGCAGACGGAACAGTTGATATAGAATATACAGTAGAGGAAAAACCAAGCGATCAGATTGAATTGAGCGGAGGATGGGGAGGAAGAAATTCCTTTAGCAGTCAAACAGGAGGAGGAATTGGCATCATAGGCACCTTGGGAGTGACTTTTAATAATTTTTCAACAAAAAATATTTTTAAAAAAAATTCATGGCGCCCTTTACCAAGTGGTGATGGCCAAAGACTAAGCATACGAGCGCAAACAAACGGAATTTATTACCAGTCTTATAACTTTTCATTTACAGAACCTTGGTTGGGAGGTAAAAAACCTAATTCCCTTTCCGTTTCTGCATTTCACTCTTTATTTAGTAATGGTCAAAGTAAATATGTTGATAGTGAATTAGGTAAAATCCTTAATTCAAAACGTCAAAGCATGAGTATTATTGGCGGTTCTGTGGGTTTAGGAAGACGATTAACTTGGCCAGATAATTATTTTAATATGTTTAGTAACATCAATTATAATTATTATGATTTAAAAAATTATGGTGCATTTATCTTTGCAAACGGATTTGCAAACGATTTAAATCTGAGCATTAATATTTCACGTAATTCTGTAGATCAACCAATTTATCCTAAAACAGGCTCAAATTTTGTGTTCCATAGCCAGTTCACGCCTCCGTATTCTTTGGTAAATAATAAAGACTATACAAATTTAGCCGCTGAAGACAGATACAAATTTATCGAATACCAAAAATATAAAATAACGGCAGAGTGGTTCACACAATTAACTAATCAAAAAGCTGCAGAAGGCAAAGAGGCTAGAAATTTAGTTTTAAGAACCAAAATAGGATATGGGTTTTTAGCAAGATATAAAAAAGTGGTTGGTTATTCTCCATTCGAACGTTTTTATATGGGTGGTAGTGGTATTAGCGGCTTTCAAAATTTTGTAGCTAGAGAAATTATTGCTCTCAGAGGTTACCCTGATAATAGTCTTTCATCAAGTTTTGGAGACCCTATTTGTGCAAGATACACCATGGAGATGCGCTATCCAATTAGTTTAAATCCACAAGCCACTATTTTTATTTTGGGTTTTGCAGAGGCAGGAAATTCATGGACAGATTATAAAAAGTTTAATCCGTTTCAGGTAAAACGTAGTGCAGGATTTGGTTTACGTGTTTTTTTACCAATGTTTGGTTTATTGGGGATTGACTATGGCTGGGGTTTTGATAATGTTCCAGGTCAACCGGGTATTGGAAATGGCAAAGGGCAATTTCACTTTACCATTGGCGGTGCTTTAGGCGAGTTATAATAAAAAAGATTAAAACAAATGATATTTTTTATTTTGGCACATTTTATGTTTAAATTTAAAAACTAAAAATATGAAAACTAAACAATTAATAGTTTCTTTTTTCTTTTTTGTCATGTCATTGTGTGCAATTGCACAAAGTGGCGCAGCAAAATTTGCTTACGTTGATACTGATTATATTTTATCGCAAATTCCTGAATACAAGGCGGCACAAAGTGAGTTAGATAAAACAAGTGTTCAATGGCAAAAAGAAATTGAGGTAAAATATTCAGAAATAGACAAACTTTATAAGGCTTATCAGGCAGATGCAATTTTGTTAACAGACGACATGAAGAAGAAAAGAGAGAATGAAATAGTTAACAAAGAAAAAGAAGTTAAAGATTTGCAAAAAGCACGATTTGGGGTAGACGGCGAATTGTTTAAAAAGCGTCAAGAGTTAGTTAAACCTATTCAAGATAAAGTTTATAATGCAATTAAAATAGTGGCAGAAAAAGCCGGAATAGGATTTATTTTAGACAAAAGCGGGCAAGTTTCTATCTTATACGCTAACATTAAATATGATAAAAGCGACGATGTTTTAGTTTACCTCGGATACAAAAAATAATTTAAAAACAAATCATAAACAATAACCATGAAACCATCATTCAAAAAAGTAGCACTTATTATTTCAGCAATAGTATTATTTTCATTTGCACAGGCTCAAAAAATTGCCCACCTTAGTTTAGATTCACTTATTAGTCTAATGCCTGAAACAAAAATAGCAAAGGATGCTGCGCAAAATTATTTAAAAGGAATTGATGCAGAATCAATAAGCATGCAAACTGAACTGGAAACAAAATATAAAGATTATGTAGAGAAACAAGCCACAATGAGCGATTTGCTGAGAAAAACAAGAGAAGATGAGCTAAACCAACTACAACGCAGAATAGAAGAGTTTAAACAACAAGCTCAGATGGACTACCAAAGAAAAACAGCCGAGTTAACAGCTCCAATTATGGATAAAGCAAAAAAAGGAATTGAAGCCGTAGCAAAAGAGAGTGGATATAAATATGTTTTAGATACGAGTGCAGGAAATGTATTATACAGTGAGGCCTCAGATGATGTTTTAATGGCAGTAAAAAAGAAACTAGACGCTATGCCTGCAGCAGTAATACCTGGCGCGAACAACAATACAGGAGGCGTAAAACCAGCCCCTACCGGTGGTGTAAAACCAGCTCCAAAAGGAAAATAAGTAATAATTTTATTATTTAACCCTCTATGAACTTACATAGAGGGTTTTTTATTTAAACAAATTGGTATTTTGATTGTTAAACCTTAATAATTAATCAACCATGTCTTCTAAGTATTCCATCAAAGATTTAGAGCGCCTTACAGGAATAAAGGCGCATACCCTCAGAATATGGGAGCAACGCTATGAAATACTTCAACCCAAAAGAACAGACACTAACATACGATATTATAATAACGACGATGTTAAGCGCATCCTCAACATCTCACTTTTAAATAATAATGGCTATAAAATCTCAAATATTGCTAAACTAAGCGAACCTGAAATTTTTAATGAAGCAGAAAAATATTTAAACAACTATAAGAAGGAGAGTGATCAAATTGACAATCTAGTGTTGTGTTTGATGGAAATGAATGAAGATAAATTTGAAAGAACAATAAATACTTCAGTTATTAAATTTGGTTTTGAAAACACATTCGAAAAAATAATCTTCCCCTTTATGAGGCATCTTGGTAACATGTGGCAGGTAGGCATGTTAAATCCAGCACAAGAACATTTTATTTCTAACTTAATCCGCCAAAAATTAATAGTAGGGATAGATAACATTAAAACCCCAATTAGCTCTGACGCAAAAAGTTTTTTGTTTTTTTTACCAAGTCAGGAACTTCATGAAATGGGCTTGTTATACACCTATTATCTAACAAAAATGAAAGGCTATAAATGCGCTTATTTAGGCCAAAGTGTACCGGTTAACGACCTTGCTGACCTTGCAGATTTAATAAAACCCGATTTTATTGTAACAATATTAACAGCAAATTTACCTGACACCGAATTAAATACTTTTTTGAAAGACTGTTCAGAGAAAATAAATAAACCAACATTTTTAGTTAGCGGACGCTTGTTTTTTTGCAGTAATGAAAAAGTTGAATTGCCAAAAAAATTCAAAATATTTGAGGATTTTCAAGACTTTAAAAAATTAATTTAATTAGTCTTAAATCCACATTTACCTTATTTATTCTTCCCCAAAAATTTAAATATCGCATCAATCTTAACGTGTTTTTTTATTCCGTAAATTAGCGTTTAGTATGCAAACTTTATTTTTATACAACACATTAACCCGTAAAAAAGAAGAATTTAAACCCCTTAACTCTCCATTGGTTGGCTTGTATGTTTGTGGCCCAACTGTTTATAGCGATGTGCATTTAGGTAATTGCCGTACGTTTATTTCTTTTGATATGATATACCGTTATTTAACGCACATTGGCTATAAAGTTCGTTATGTAAGAAATATTACTGATGCAGGTCATTTAGAGGGTGACAGAGATGAAGGAGACGATAAGTTTGCAAAAAAAGCAAAACTAGAGCAGCTTGAGCCAATGGAAATTGTACAAAAATATACACTCGGATTTCATGAGGTTATGCGTGCATTTAATAATTTACCCCCAAGCATAGAGCCAACAGCTACCGGCCATATTTGCGAACAATTAGAAATGATAAAGCAAATAATTTCTAAAGGATTTGCTTATGAAATAAACGGAACAGTTTACTTTGATGTTGAAAAATACAACAAACAATTTGCTTACGGACAATTAACAAATAGAAAACTGGAAGAGTTGTTAGAAGGTACGCGCGAATTAGGCGGCCAAGATGAAAAACGTGGAAGATTAGATTTTGCACTGTGGATTAAGGCTAAGCCTGAAACCATTATGAAATGGTTATCGCCTTGGGGTTGGGGTTTCCCCGGATGGCACATCGAATGTTCTGCAATGAGTAGTAAATATTTAGGAGATGTTTTTGATATTCACGGTGGAGGAATGGACCTTCAAGCAACCCATCATACTAACGAGATAGCGCAATCACAAGCATGTAATCATAAAGCACCTGTTAATTATTGGATGCACACAAACATGCTAACGGTTAACGGTGTTAGAATGTCTAAAACCGCAGGTAACGGATTTTTGCCTGTAGAATTATTTACAGGAAATCATCCCTTATTGGAAAAAGGATATAGTCCAATGGCAGTGCGTTTTTTTATGATGCAAACGCATTATCATAGCACCTTAGATTTTTCAAACGAAGCCCTTCAAGCAAGTGAAAAAGGTTTTGAACGATTAATGCAAAGCTATTCAACTCTCCAAAATTTAAAAGCAAGTAACTCTTCAGATGAGGACATTAAGTCGTTACAGGAAAAGTGTTATGAAGCTATGAACGACGATTTTAATACCCCGGTTTTAATTTCATATTTGTTTGAAGCAGTAAGAATTATCAACTCTGCAAATGATGACAAAATTAAATTAACCCAAAATGATATTGATTTACTCAACTCATTGTATCAAAACTTTGTATTTGATATAATGGGACTGAGAACAGAAACAGAAAATTCAAAATCTAACGATGTATTAAAACAAGTTATGAATTTAGTTTTAGATATACGCGCTAAGGCAAAATCTGAAAAAAACTTTTTGTTAAGTGACGACATTAGAAACAAATTAACAGATGCCGGTGTGACTTTGAAAGACGGTAAGGACGGCGCATCGTGGAATATTTAAATTTTATAATCCAACAATTAATGAATCGCTTTAACAAAATATGTTTTATTTTATTTAGTTTTCTTGTAATAACATCTTGTAATTCAGACAAACCAAAAGTAAATACAGAAATTAAAAACACTGAACCTGAAAAACCACCTATTCCAATTTTGGACTATACTGTGTTAGCAACTCTGCCGCATGACACAACTGCGTTTACCGAAGGGCTACTTATACACAATAATAAAATGTACGAAAGCACGGGTTCACCCTCACATCTGCCATATTTAAAATCTGTGTTCGGAATTATCGATTCAAAAACAGGCAAATTAGAAATTAAAGCAGAAATAGATAAAAGTGTTTATTTCGGAGAAGGCATTGTAATTTTTAAAAACAAAATTTATCAGGTTACCTACCAAAATCAAACAGGATTTATTTATGATGAAAAAACCTTTAAAAAAACAGGTCAGTTTAATTATTCTAATAAAGAAGGTTGGGGCTTAACAACAGA
>CANFQR010000065.1 GCA_947449125.1 Bacteroidota bacterium
GGCAAATGTATAATCGGCACTGCTTGCAATACCAACTCCACCGCCAACTGCTTTGCCTTGAACGCGTGCAATAATAAATTTTGGTGCTTTACGCATGGCATTAATTACCATTGCAAAGCCTGAAAAAAACTTTAATCCTGTATCAATATCTTTAATAGAAATTAATTCGTCAAAACTGGCGCCAGCACAAAACGCTTTGTCTCCTTCGCTTTTTAAAATAATTACTTTTACATTATCATCTTTTCCGAGCTTTTCAATTTCTGCAGCGAGATTACGCAGCTGAATTCCTGGCATTGAATTACTTTGAGGATGGAAAAAAGTAATAGTTCCAACACCATTTATAATTTCTGATTTTACGAAGCCTTCCATGGTTTGTAATAGTGTGTTTTATTAAACAAGGATAGTTACTGGGTTTTCAATAAAGCCTTTAAGAGTTTGTAAAAATGCTGCACCTGTTGCGCCATCAACTGTTCTGTGATCGCAGGCCAGAGTTAGTTTCATAACATTTCCTGGAACAACCTGATTGTTTTTAACTACCGGAACTTGTCTAATAGCACCAACAGATAAAATACAAGATTCAGGAGAGTTTATAATAGAAGTGAATGATTCAATTCCAAACATTCCTAAGTTAGAAACCGTAAACGTATTTCCTTCCCAGTCTGCTGGTTGTAGTTTTTTGTCTTTAGCGCGTTTACCTAAGTCTTTTACTTCCGCTGAAATTTGAGAAAGAGATTTTTGGTCGGCAAATCTTATTACTGGCACCAGTAAACCATCTTCAATTGCAACAGCAACACCAATGTGTATGTGAGAATATGAGCGAATTTTATCGCCCATCCAGGAAGTGTTAACACGAGGATGTTTTTTCAGTGCAGCAGCGCAGGCTTTTATTACTAAATCATTAAAAGAAACTTTTGTATCAGGTATAGAATTAATTGCATTGCGCGAAGCAATTGCATTATCCATATCCACTTCAATATTTAAATAAAAATGAGGTGCGCCGTTTTTGCTCTCTAATAATCTACGTGCAATGGTTTTACGCATTTGCGAAATTGGTTCGTCATTAAAGCCCTCTGTGCCAGGAACAAATGGACTTATTACAGAATTCCTTGTTGTTTCAGAAGTTGAAGGTTTGTAGTTTTCAATGTCTGATTTAGTTATTCTGCCATTATCACCAGTTCCTTTTACTTTGGTTAAATCAATACCTTTTTCTTTTGCAATAGACTTTGCTAATGGTGAAGCTTTTATTCTGCCGTCAGTAGAGTTTGATTGAACAGGAGTTGGGGATTTAGTTATTGAAGTTGCTACATTGTTATCTTTAGGAGTAGGCGCAACATTTGTTATATCATTTGTCGTATTAATAGATGCTAAAACACTTTCTATGTTTTCATCGCCCTTGCCAAGAATGGCTAATACACTGTCTACTGGAGTGCTTTTTCCTTCTTCAATTCCAATATGCATTAACACACCATCTTGAAAAGATTCGAACTCCATAGTAGCTTTATCGGTTTCAATGTCTGCCAATAAATCACCGCTTTTAATTTTATCGCCAATTTTTTTATGCCATTTAGCAACAACACCATCTGTCATTGTATCGCTTAATTTTGGCATACGCACCACTTCGATACTTTTGGGTAATGTTGAATTTTGAATGTTAGATGTTAAATGAGTGCTATCGTTTTTAACAGGCATACTTTCATTTTTAATTGACGTATTATCATTTTTAATTTCTAATTTAGAATTTAAAATTTCTGATATATCTTCATCTTGTTTACCTAAAATAGCAATGATAGAATCCACTGGAACTGCAGATTTTTCAGGAACACCTATATGCAATAACACACCGTCTTGAAAAGATTCAAATTCCATGGTAGCTTTATCGGTTTCGATATCGGCTAGTAAATCGCCGCTCTTAATTTTATCGCCAACTTTTTTGTGCCATTTGGCAATTACGCCATCTGTCATGGTATCACTTAATTTGGGCATTCTTACTATTTCAGCCATATTTTTGTAATGTTAAATTTTAAATGATAAATTTTGAATTAACTGCCTGCTGATGTTTTTACAATTTTTGTTAGGATATTTATAATTTCCTCAACATCTTTTAATAAATGTTTTACTTCTTTCGTTGTAAGTTCACTTTCATTTAACAGTCTTAACCAATATCTAGTCTCTCTGGCTTCCTTCGCCGCAATGCTCATCTTAGAAATAAAATCTCTTTTGGATTGAGCAGCTTGCGCTTCCTCTACATTTGCACCGATGCTCGTTGCACTTCTAAATAATTGGCTGGCTAGTTCAAATACTTTATCTTTTTTTAAGTGTATATATAAATTAATTATTTCTTTAGAGAAGTTAAATGTTTTTGTACCTATTAAATTTTGTTTTTGTTCCATTTATAATTTAACATTCAACATTTAAAATTATTCTATTATGAACGGGTAATTAGGTTCCGAATAAACGTCTTTATAGAGTTCTTCCGGTTCAGGATATGGGCTTTCTTCGGCAAATTGAACAGATTCATCAACCAATGCTTTTACTTTTGCTTCGGTTGCTTCAATGCCTGCTTCATCAATCCATTTGTTTTCTTTTAAAGTAGAAATAACCTTATCAATTGGGTCTTGTTCTTGATATTCTTTTACTTCATCTTTTGTTCGGTATGTTTGTGCGTCGCTCATGCTATGCCCCTTATACCGGTATGTTTTCATTTCTAAAAAAGTAGGCCCATCGCCTCTGCGAGCACGATTAACAGCCTCTTCTATAGCTTCGTGAACGGCTTCTACAGTTAATCCGTCAACGGGTTTACTTGGCATATCGTAAGCTAATCCCAATTTCCATAAATCATGCACGTTACTGGTACGTTCAACAGAAGTTCCCATGGCATACATGTTATTCTCTACAATAAACACAACAGGTAGTTTCCATGTCATAGCCATATTAAACGCTTCGTGCAAAGCGCCTTGTCTTACAGCACCATCGCCCATCGAGCAAATACAAACATTATCGGTACCATTATATTTTTCTGCAAATGCAATGCCTGCACCTAGTGGTACTTGACCACCAACAATACCATGCCCACCAAGGAAATTATGTTCTTTACTAAAAATATGCATGCTTCCGCCTTTACCTTTACTGCAACCTGTTATTTTGGCGTACATCTCTGCCATTACAAATTTAGGATGCAAACCTAAACCAATTGGGTGAGCGTGATCGCGGTAAGCAGTAATGTGTTTATCTTCTTTTTTGGTAGCACTTACAGTACCGGCAACAATTGCCTCTTGACCAATATACAAGTGACAAAATCCTTTTATTTTTTGTTGTACATAAACTTGTCCAGTTTTTTCTTCAAACCTGCGCATAAGTAGCATAGATTCATACCAAGTTAAATATTGTTCTTTTGTAAACTTAGATTTTTTGTTTGTCAATGTTTTAGCCATATGCTACAATTTAATAAGACACAAAAATAACAGAAAAAATGAAAAAAAGGCTTTAAAATTTGTATTCAATTTTATTTCTTTTTTAGATGTAAAACGGATGGTTCAATGATATTTTGTTTGTATATTTTCAAATCAATTATTAGATAAAAATGATATTAAACTACACTTCTTTTGATTTGCTGTATAAGCATCCGTTTGGTGTTTCTTCAAATACAAGAACGTCAACAACCTCGGTGTTTATTAAAATTGATTTTGAAGGGAGAACTGGATACGGAGAAGCCTGTTTGCCGGCGTATTTGGGAGAAAATGTAAATGATACAATTGCTTTTTTTGAATTGGCGAAACCACTCTTGGCTAAATATGCTAAAGCATTTTCAGTGACGGAGGTTGTAATTGAAATTGATAGACTTACTAAACAAAATAACGCAGCTAAGGCCGCTATTGATATTGCATTAAACGATTTGGCAGGAAAGTTATACGAGAAGCCTTTTTATGATTTAATGAAGTTTGGAAAAAGTGAACCAATGTCAACATCATTTACAATAGGAATTGATGAGGAAAGTAAACTTGAAAACAAAATTAATGAAGCTGCAGATTATAATATTTTAAAAATTAAAGCAGGAACAAAAGATGATAAATCGCTCATAAATGCTATAAGAAAATACACCGATAAACCTCTGTATGTTGATATAAACCAAGGATGGAAAAATAAGGAAGAGGTATTGGACATGATATTTTGGTTAAAGGAAAAAAATGTGATACTAATAGAACAACCAATGCCGTTAAGTATGGTAGACGAAATGGCATGGGTTACTGAACGAAGTCCGATTATTACCGTTGCGGATGAGAGCATTAAGCGATTTAATGATTTGCAAGTTTTAAACGGAGCGTTTTCTGCTGTTAACATTAAATTAATGAAATGTGCAGGTTTAATGGAAGCATTAAAAATGATTGAGTTTTCAAAAAAGAACAACATAAAAATATTATTAGGCTGTATGGCTGAAAGCTCTTGCGCTACAAGTGCAATGGCACAATTAATGAAGTTTGCAGATTACATAGATTTAGATGCGCCAAATTTATTGAAGAATGACCCTTTTTATGGTGTAACGTATAAAAACGGAAAAGTTTTTTTAAATGATTTGCTTGGTATTGGAGTTGAACCCAAAACTGACTTGTTTAAAATTTAATTTTTTTTTAATTGTTTTTTACTTCTGCCAAAGCATCGCCAACCAAAAAGGTGCTTCCTCCAATTAATATTAAATCATTTTTTTTATATGATTTTTTTGCCGCTTCTAATGCTACTTTCACGGAAGTGTAACTTTTACCTTTTAAATTTATTTTTTTTGCTTTTTCTAATAATTCATCTTCACTTAAAGCGCGCGGAATATTTGCTTTTGTAAAATAATAATGAGCATTTTTAGGGAGTAGTTCTAAAATTTTTGAGACGTCTTTATCATTTACCGTGCCAAAAATAAAATGCAATTGTTTGTAATTAATGCTAATCAAGTTAGAAAGCACATTCTTTATCCCATCTTCATTATGTCCGGTATCAACTATAATTAGAGGATTTTCGCTAATTGTTTGCCAACGCCCTTGAAATCCTGTTGTTTTAGTAACTTGGCTTAAGCCTTTTTTTATTGATTCAGGGCCAATGAAAAAACCTGATTTTTCAATAAAGTTTAAAGTGTTTAAAACGCCTAGTACATTTTTTAACTGGTAGTTTCCTGTTAAATCAAGGCTTAAGTTAAGGCTATTATTATCGTTTTTATTTAGAATGGTTGCGCTTAATAAATCTTTTTCAATTTTGTGACTTATTATTTTATAGTTTTTATCGGCGAATTGTAGTGGAGATTTTAATTCTTTCGCTTTAGCATTAAAAACCGGAGCTGTTTCGCTTTGATATTGACTAATAACAACAGGCACACGAGCTTTGATAATACCTGCTTTTTCAACGGCAATTTTTTCTAATGTGTTGCCCAATAAGTTCATATGATCAAAGCTGATGTTTGTGATTAAGGAAACAATAGGTGTAATAATATTAGTAGAATCTAATCGGCCTCCCAGTCCAACTTCAATTATAGCGATATCAATTTCTTCACTGGCAAAATAATCAAAGGCAAGGCCAACGGTCCACTCAAAAAAGCTTGGTTCAATTTTTTCAAATTCAAGTTTATATTTGGCTACAAAATTGGTAATATAATTTTTTGGAATCATTTTACCATTAATTTTTATTCGCTCTCTGAAATCAACTAGGTGGGGTGATGTATATAAACCGGTTTTGTAACCAGCGCTCTGTAAAACAGACGCAATCATGTGACTGCTTGAACCTTTGCCATTAGTGCCAGCAACATGTACGCATTTTATTTTTTGATGAGGTTTGCCTAATAGTTCTGAAATTTTTATAGTATTGTTTAAATCAGCTTTATAAGCAGCGCTTCCAATACGCTGAAACATTGGTAAACGCGCGAATAAATAATCTAGCGTTTGCTGGTAATTCATGTTTTAATTGAATGAAAAAATTATGGTTATTGTACCTCTTTGTTCTTCAAACTTACCATCAATATTAAATTTTGTAGCTAAAGCGGCTTGTTTAGCTTTTGCCTTTAATAATGCGCTGCTTGTTGTAGTTCCGCGACCGTTAGGATTTGCTTCAATAACATTTCCCTCGCTGTCTACTGTTATTTCTACCACAACCTTACCTTCCTCTTTAGTATCTTTAGGTAATACAGGCGGTTTAACAATAGCTCTACCTTTTAAATCAATTCCATATTTGCTTCCAACTCCTGGTCCTTTACCAGGGCCATTACCTGAACCATCGCCATCGCCGTTTCCTCCTCCGCTGCCATTTCCAGAGCCTCCTGTTCCGTTTTTATCAGGGCTACCATCTGGAGCACCATTTTGCCCTGCGGCATCATTGTTGCCAATGCCACCTCCATTTTTACCAGAATTGTTTTTAAATTTTTCAGCTAGTTTTTCGGCTTCTGTTTTTTCTTTAATTTCTATTTTTTGAGGTTTAACCGGTGTAATAACAGTGGTATTATTTTTAATTTCCGGTTTTACTTCATTAATATCAACATTTTCACCGTTCTCATCTGTAACAATATCATTTTCTGTTTTAGAATTTTCAGCAATAACATCTGTTACACTTCCTAAAGAACCATAATCAATATTGTCATTTCCTAAATTCATCATTCCAAGTGCAAGTTCTTGTCCACCACCTCCGCCTGATTCAGGGAAGGGTGGGTTAGGTGTAATTATATGAAATAAAATTAAAAACAGCAGTAACAAGCCAAAAATAGCAGATGTAATTGTTGCTGAAATAATTCTGTTTTTATTTTCTTCTGTTTTTGTTAATTCCATTTCGAAAATTTACAAAGCTTAATAATAATGACTATTAAATTATTTATTTGTTGCAGCCGTTGCTAAAACAGTTTTACATTTTAATTTATAACAAATTGTCATTATGTCTATTTCATCTTGTATTGAGAGTTCCTTATCAAGGTGCATTAATACAACCGGTTCAGTTTGTTTACTGGATAGTTTTGAAATTTCATTTTCTAATCCAGAAACAGGAATTTCGGTACTATTTACATAATATTTCCGGTCTTTAGTTACAGCTAAATGAATTGGTTTAACATTGTCAATTGTAGGCTTTGCCTGAGAATTTGGTAAGCTCACTTTAATAGCGTTAGGGCTTACCATTGTGGATAAAATTAAAAAGAACAACAAAAGAAAAAACATGATATCGTTTAATGAATCTGTACTTACTTCTGCTTCTCTATGTTTTTTTCGTAAAGCCATTTTTGAAATTATAATTGTTTAATGATAAATTTTAAACTGGTTTAAATTTTGGCA
>CANFQR010000066.1 GCA_947449125.1 Bacteroidota bacterium
CCTGATTGTAAGGGTCTTTTTGCATTAAAATTTTACTTTGTCCGGAAAACTGATTTTGGCCATTCCAAACACTTCTCACAATTATTTCGTAAATGAATTTGAAAACAGAATAGCTTACAAGAGAAGCAGTCAATGCTTTCCAGTTTTTATTTAATGCAAAAAATAATAAAACTGCCGGAATAACAACAATTGCAGAACTTTTGCACGTACCTATTAGAAACATACTTAAACCAAATAATAACCAAAGGGTTATTTGAGGTTTAATTTGCACACCATTTTTAGTTACGATATCTATAATTTTTACTGCGTAAAAGAAGAATAGGCCTTGTAATAAAAAATAAAAAGCCTCTGTAAAAGTCATGCTTGCATAATAAATGATTAAATGGTTGACTGCCTGGAAAAGTGCTACCGGAATAAAAACTACAACAGGTATTCTTCCACTCAATGATTTATAAAACAGAATAAAGCCTAAAATGCTGAATAAAAAAGAAAATAGTTTGAATAAAATTAATTTAAAACCAAATATTTTTATCAATCCACCTAAAAATAATGGATACAAAGGTGCGTTTTGTGTGTAAAAATAAGTTGGAAATTCATGAACGAAACGCCAACCACCTTCTAAATATAATGCATCGTCATGAGCTTCGCTAATTCTACCATTAAAGGAAATGAGAGATAAAAAAATAGATAAAATGGTTAAGGTATAAAAAACTTTACGGTTATTTAGGTTAAACCAATTTTCAAACTTATCGTAAATAGTTTTTGGATGTTTAATTAATGGTGAGTTTATGTTTTTCTTTTTGTCCATAAGCACCAAAAATAACAAATATTTATTACTACTTGCTTATTTGATTAGGGTAACGTGACCAGTAAAATATTGTGGTTTAGAATTACTGGTATTGGTTAAAGAAATTTTATAAACGTAAACATCTCCGGGCAAAACATCACCGCCTTTTTTAGATTTTCCATCCCATCCCTGATTAAAATCGGTCGAGGTAAACACTAATTGTCCCCAACGGTCAAATATATCCATCCGGTATTTTTTTACACCAACTCCTTTAGGCATAAATATTTCATTATTACCATCACCATTTGGTGTAAACGAATTAGGAATAAAAAAAGTAATATCTTCTACCACGGTAATTTGTTTTACAGTGCTGTCTATACAGCCATGGTTACTGGTAACTTTTAAGAATGTAAAATAATTACCCACCTCAGGAAATGCATAGGTGGGGTTTGTTTTATTGGAAATAGTGTCTTTTCCGTTACTATAAAAATCCCAATACCATTTCACAATTTCCGCATTTTTTGATTCATCACTAAATGTTATATTGTAGTCATTTTCGGTTGGTGAGTCTGGAGAGAATAAAAAATCTGCTTTTGGAATTGGGTAACCTTCAACTGTAGTTGTAGTTGAACCCTTGCATCCTTTAGAGTCGGTAAGGGCAATGTTTAGCGTATGTATACCCACAGATGTAAAGCATTGGGTAACACTAGTCGAATCTGAAAAAGTACCACCGTTGCTAAAGTTCCAGTTTACATTGGTAATTATTGGAGATCCTTTTTCTAAACTAAATTTGGTGCAAAATGGAACGCAGTCTCCTGGTTTATCAGGAACCACCGAGCCGTATGGCAATCCTAACACCACAGGATATACTACCACGCTATTTACACAGCCATTTCCATCAGCACCAACCAAAGTGTAAGTTGATTGAAGGCTATATGATAATGATGAAATAGTTAAGAGGGTATTAGTTGTAACAATACCATAAGTCGCCAACCATTTATAATTTAATGCGCCATTTCCTAAGAACGAAAAGGTACCACCTTTACAGACTTCGGCAACACCGGTATAGTTAACAATAGGTTTTTGGAAAACATTACAATATACCGAAGCGGTGGTAATACAACCACCAGTTGAAGTTACTGATACGTTGTAAACACCAGTACTGGCCATACTTATGTTTGGAACTATTGGATTTTGCTGATTTGAACTATAGCCATTTGGTCCGCTCCATTGGTAGGTATTTCCACCACTTGCAGTTAGATTTAAACTTTCTTCAACACAGGCGTTAGAGCCTGCAGCTGTAATAACAGGCTTAATGTAAATAATTAAAGCTATTGTAGAGGTATTCACACAACCAAACGCATCAATTCCAATTACAGTATACGTTCCGGTATTTGATGCCATGGCATTGCTAATAATTGGACTTTGTTGAAACGACGTGAAGCCTGAAGGTCCTGACCAAACAAATGCGGTTCCTCCTGTTGCACTTAAGGTAGTTGTTAAACCTTCGCAAATATCGCCCGCCGATGAAGCGACAATAGTTGGTAATGGATGAACATCAACTAGCGTAACTGCAGTGGAAGTGCAACTATTTGACGTGCCATTTAGGGTGTAGGTACCGCTTAGATTTGGAGTAATATTATTAAAGCTTGGGTTTTGAAGATTTGAACTAAAACTATTTGGCCCCGACCATGTATAGCTTGTGGCTCCGCTGCCAGACAAATTAAAACTTTGCCCAGCGCAATAGCTACCAGAGTTAGAGGCAGTAACTGTTGGATTGGCGTTTACAACTAACGTGGTATTTGCAGTTGCTGTGCAGCCATTTGTTGCTCCTATGACGTTATAAACACCGGCATTATTTTGCTGAGCATTGGCAATACTAGGTGAAGCCACGTTGGAGATAAATCCCTGCGGTCCTGTCCATCCGTATAAAGTAGCACCTGCCCCCGTGAAATTTGCAGTGGCTCCTGCACAAATTGGCCCATTATTGGTTAGCGTTAATGTTGGGTTTGGAATAACCGTAATTGTTTTGGTAATAGAACATGTATTTGTGGCAGGATTTGTGCCTGTTGTAGTGGCAATACAGGTATAAACTCCAGAGGAAGTCATGTTATTAACACTTGGATTATACGAATTTGAATTAAAGCCGCCTGGACCATTCCATTGAACGCTTTGAACAGTAGTGCCTGTAGTTACAGCAAGAGTTGCGGTTTTGCCGGCACATAAGGTACTAGTTCCGCTAACTGTCATGCTGCAAATTACACCACAATTGGTTTGACCTGCTCCTGGCGCATTTGAGTTACTTTGACTGAATGAAATTTGCTGATTTTGATTAGAAAAATTTGTAATTAACATGATATAATATTGACCCGGAACAGCGTTTTGAATGGTAAGAGTTTCGGTAGAAGATCCTGAATAACTGCAACCGTTGCTTGTTGGGTTCGCGTATCCTGAACCAGGAACCTGAGTAGCTGAGGTTAAATTACCGCAAGAGTTTAAACTTGGGAAAGGTCCCCAGCTGATAAAATCAATATCGTTGGAGGCACTCATGGTAATTACCATAGGTCCTGATGTGGCTGCCTGAAAATAAAACCAAGCGGGGTTGGGTTGTGAAAACAAGCATCCGTAATTTGGACCAGCCTGGGCATTACCTGTATTAACACCAGCTGGAAATTGCATAGTTTGACCGGTACAAAAAGGTTGGGCACCACCACAAGTTGAGTTTTGGCCGAAAAAATTAGCTGTAAAAGCTAAAAAGAATAAAATAAATGATATTTTTTTTACCATACTCAAATTTAAAAAATTAATGTCGAATTGGATACTTTTTAAATAACTATAATCAACAGTTTACAGTTTAAAACAAGGATTTTACTCAAAGTGAAAAGAAATGTTAATGTTTTGGAATTAAGAGAGGGAATATGTTTCGAAAATTAATAGTAATTAATCTCTTAAATTATCCAATAGATCATTTAGTTTTTCAATTTTATTTTCAGGTAAGTTTTTAAAAATATCGCCTGTTATATCGTCAATAAAATCTAGTTTTTTTAATAAGGCAAGACCTTTTTCTGATATGCTAGCGTTTATGCTTCTGCGATCGTCAGGACAAACTTCCCTTGAAGCATAACCTTTAGAAACTAATTTGTCTAAAATGCGGGAAGTATCGCTCATTTTATCGAGCATTCTTTCTTTTATATATTTCAGGGAGCAAGGTTTTGGATTTTGTCCTCTGAGAATTCTAAGAACATTATATTGTTGGTGTGTTAAATCTAATCCCTTAAAAATATGTTCGTATTTAGAGTTGAGCCAATTGGAGGTAAATAGGATATTAATTGCCAGTTTTTGTTGTGGCGATTTAAATGTTTTTTGATGTATTTCGTCTTCAAGTTTCATTTGAAAAAACTTCCGTTCTGAAATTAATATCAAAACGGAAGTTAACTAAAAATATATTAGGCTTTGTTTAGTTCAATGTTAAGATCAATTTTAACGTCTTCGCTAACAATAACACCACCTGCTTCAAGAGCCATGTTCCAAGTTAAACCAAAATCTTTACGGTTAATTGTACCTGATACTTTAAAACCATTTTTAATATTTCCATAAGGATCTTTCACAATTTTAGAAGCTCCAGTTGCAGTAAAAGTTACTTTTTTTGTAACGCCATGCATTGTTAAATCGCCGGTTAAAATATATGTAGTTTTACTTTTAGCACTTGGTTTCATGCCAGTTGACTTGAAGGTAATTTTTGGATATTTTTCGGCATCAAAAAAGTCAGGGCTTTTTAAGTGACCGTCTCTTTTTTCGTCTTCTGTATTTATAGAAGCAACGTCGGCCGAAAATTCAATTTTAGCGTCAGTAAAATCCATTTCAGATTTAGAATTCACAGAACCTTCATAAACCTTAAATTTTCCTTCTGTTTCGCTAACCATAAGGTGAGTAACAGAGAAACCAAGTTTGGAATGAGATGCGTCAACTTTCCAGTTAACTTGTGCGTTTGCAGACAGCACTAATAAAGATGTGGCTGCCGTGATTAATAGTTTTTTCATTTTATTGTTTTTTAAATTTATAGATACAAATATATGTTATAACATTTAATGTTGCAACATGTATTTTGTTTTTTAAGTGTTAATTTTTACAAATTTAAATTCGCCCGGTTTTAAGTTGTCGAGTTTATAAGTTGAAATTCGTATTCTTTTCAACTTTAAAACATTAAATTTTAAGGATTTACACATTTTACGAATTTGTCTGTTTTTACCTTCAGTTAATATTACTTTTAGATTAAACGCACTTATTTTTTCGCAGAAGCATTTTTTAGTAATATACTTTCCAATAGTAACTCCATTCATAAAAGCTTGAATAAATGCGTCGGTAATTTCTTTATCTAAGGTTACTATGTATTCTTTTTCCTTTTCGAATTTTGGATGACATAAACTCTCAACCCATTTTCCGTCATTACTTAAAATTAATAAGCCTTCAGATTGTTTATCCAGCCTTCCTGCTATTGCGAGATTTTTAAATCCTTCAAAAAAAACCGAAATATTGTTTTCAATTTTTTTATTTAAAGTACTTTCAAAGCCAACTGGCTTATTAAACAATAGGTAAATAAAATCTGTTTTTTCTCGTGTTATTGCGTTGTTTACTTTAATTTCAGAATAATCTGTAATTAGGCAATTGGTAAAAGTTACCTCTCCGTTAATTTTTACAGAGCCTGAATTAATAAGTGTTGCAGCTTCTTTATTGGTAGTTTTTAAAGTATGAACTAAATAATATTTAATTTTTTTATTAAAACCCATCTTGTAAAATTAGCCATAAGGGGCTAATTAAATACAGTTAATAAGTAAAGCTGTTTAAAAATAAATTGAACTGAATATTATCATTAATAGTTTTTATTGGCACATAAATAAGTTAATTTTACATAAGTGGAAGAAATAATATCAATACATAACATAAGAAAAACATATAAAATTGGAGATGAAATTATTCATGCCTTAAAAGATGTTTCACTTACAATTTATAAAAACGAATACGTAGCATTAATGGGTCCTTCCGGAAGTGGTAAATCAACTTTAATGAATATGTTAGGTTGTTTAGATAGTCCATCAGAAGGCGAATACATTTTGAATAAGCTTTCTGTGTCTAAGATGACAGATAATCAGTTAGCCGAAGTTCGTAACAAAGAAATTGGGTTTGTATTTCAAACATTTAATTTATTGCCAAGAGCATCAACCTTGGATAATGTAGCTTTGCCACTTGTATATTCTGGATTTAGTAAAATGGATAGAGATAAGCGAGCTAAAGAAGTTTTAGAAAGTGTGGGGTTAGGAAACAGATTAAATCATAAACCAAACGAATTAAGCGGAGGGCAGAGGCAACGTGTGGCTGTTGCAAGAGCTTTGGTTAATAATCCGGCTATTATTCTTGCCGATGAACCAACTGGAAATCTAGATAGTAAAACTTCTATAGAAATTATGGGTCTGTTTGAAGAAATTCATAATAAAGGTAACACCATCATATTGGTTACTCACGAAGAGGATATTGCCATGCATGCCCATCGTATCATAAGATTAAAAGATGGGTTGGTTGAAAGTGATTCAAAAAATCAAAATGTAACTACCTATAAAAACAGACTAGATTCCATCAAATAGATAATTCTATAAAGCACATACTAGTAATTAAAATTTATAAAGTATTTTTAGCAATAAAAAACATTGTTTCAAACTAACTATTTTTGCAGATAATAATATAATTTTTTAATGAAATTTTTTCTCCCAATATTTTTTAGCTATTGCATAGGTTTTTCCCAAATAGATTCTTTAAAAGTGTTTGTGCCATTGGTAAGTATTCATTTTGGCGGCCATTTGCCTGCAGGAGATCTTGCAGAGCGCTTTGGCCCAGATTTAAATCTGGGAGGCTCTTTTTTATTTAAAACAAAATCAAACTGGATATTTGGAGCTGAATCAAATTATTTTTTTGGGAGAAATATAAAAGAAGATGTTTTGATGCAGTTAAAAAATTCGGACGGAGCCATTACCGATAACGAAGGATATCCTGCAGATTTAAGAGTTACAGAGCGGGGCTTAGGTATTCATGTAACCGGTGGTAAACTTTTTAATTTACTATCACCCAATCCAAATTCGGGCTTAATGGTGAGCATAGGTGGGGGGTATTTACAATCTAAAATAAAACTATACGATGCTCAAAGAAAAATTGCCGCTGTTAAAGGTGAATTGGCCTATGGCTACGACAGGTTAAGCAATGGTTTATCATTAACTCAATTTGTAGGTTACCTATTTTTAAGTGATAACAGATTATTGAATTTGTATTTTGGTATTGAAGCTTATCAGGCGTTCACCTCAAGTGTTCGTAAATTAAATTATGATACCGGTTTGCCCGATACAAAAAAACGGGTGGATATGCTTTATGGATTAAGGTTTGGATGGATATTGCCCTTGTATAAAAAGAAACCTAATGAATTTTAC
>CANFQR010000067.1 GCA_947449125.1 Bacteroidota bacterium
GGGAAGATGGGTTGCTAAACACCATCCGTTTACATCACCAAAGGCTGAAGATATTTATATTATTAACCAAATGATTTCAGAAGACAATGAAGAAATTATTTGTGACAGACCTATGAATTATAAACAACCAATTCCGAGAGCTAACGCTTACGACATTGTTATTAACGGTGTAGAAATTGGCGGCGGAAGTATCAGAATTCACACCAAAGAACTTCAGGCTAAACTATTTCAATTACTCGGGTTTACAGCCGAAGAAGCGCAAAAACAATTTGGCTTTTTAATGAATGCGTTTGAGTTTGGCGCACCCCCGCACGGTGGCATCGCGCTTGGTTTTGATAGATTGTGCTCGTTATTTGGCGAGGCCGACAGCATACGCGATTTTATTGCATTCCCAAAAAACAACTCGGGCAGAGATGTAATGATTGATGCACCAAGCGAAATTTCTGAAGAACAATTAACCGAACTTAATATTAAAAATATAGCTAAATCCTAATTGATATTTTTGGGTTTATAGGCTTGTTATTTATAGGCGAAGTAGATTACCCTTAGGGGATTTGTTTACGTTCAAGAAATTTAATTCATCAATTTAAATTTTTCATCTGCATAAACATATCGTTAAAGCGTAAATAGGTTTTTTCAATAAAGTTTTCGTTAACCAACTCTTTTAGTTTTTCGAGGCTTCGTACCTCCTCCACCGAGAATTTAAAAACCTGCTCCATTGGGCCGGCTTCAAATTTAACAAGGTATTTATCATTCATTTGAAAAATACTAATGGTCATGCGTTGGTGTGGTATACTGTCAATTATTCTCACTCTACTTCTTTTTTAAAATTCATTAAATTTTTTAATACTCCCCAAGGACTTACGTTTCTGTCGCCATCTTCATGAATACGCATTTGTATAGCATGCGCCAATAACACAAAGTGCTCGCGTCCCGATTTTTTTAAAAACTCCTCGGCTTTATCATCGCCATTAATAATATTAACGCAGGCAGCCCAATCAAAGGCTTTTACATCCATTAAAAACTTAAACGCTTTTTCGTCGTCCCAAATTGCATTTACAAAAGCTGCTAGTTCAAAATATTTATTATCCATTAAAAACTTAAACGCTTTTTTATCGTCTCTAATAGCGTCAAAGGTTATTAAAAGTTCTTTGTAACCATTATTCATTAACCAATTAAACCCTGACGTGTCTTTCATTACATGACGAGTTAATTGATCTATAGCATGTGTAGAATAAAATCTCATGATTTTAAAATTAAAAAAAAACCGCTTTTAAAAGCGGTTGTTAAGTTATTTTAGTAATTCGCGTGCTATTACAAGTTTTTGAATTTCGCTGGTACCTTCGCCAATGGTACACAATTTACTGTCGCGGTAAAATTTCTCAACCGGAAAATCTTTGGTGTAACCATAACCTCCAAAAATCTGAACTGCTTCGGTACTAGCTTTTACACACACTTCGCTGGCGTAGTATTTTGCAATTGCACTTTCTTTGGTCATTTTTTTATGCTTGTTTTTTAAATCAGCTGCTTGAAAGGTTAATAATTCGGCCGCTTCATACTCTGTAGCCATATCAGCTAATTTAAAAGCAATTCCCTGAAAATTTGCAATTGGTTTACCAAACTGATGACGCTCTTTTGCATATTTAATACTAGCATTAATAGCACCTTTTGCAATTCCTAAACTTAGGGCTGCAATGCTAATACGCCCGCCATCTAGCACTTTCATGGCTTGCACAAATCCATCGCCCACATTACCTAAAATTTGAGATTTATGCACGCGGCAATTTTCAAATACTAACTCGGCTGTTTCGCTTGCGCGCATACCTAGTTTATTTTCTTTTTTTCCTCCTCTAAAACCCGGAGTAGTTCTCTCAACTATAAAAGCAGTAATTCCATGACTATCTAACAACTCACCTGTGCGGGCTAACACTACAGCTACATTTCCTGAAATTCCATGGGTAATCCAGTTTTTAGTTCCGTTTATTACCCAGTAATCTCCGTCTTGTTTAGCAACACACTGCATGCGCATGGCATCACTACCTGTGTTGGCCTCTGTTAAACCCCATGCACCAATCCATTCTGCAGTTGCCAACTTTGGTAAATATTTTTTCTTTTGTTCTTCGTTACCAAACTGCAAAATATGCCCAGTGCACAAACTGTTATGAGCAGCCATTGATAAAGCAATGGATCCGCAAATGCAGCCTAATTCTGTAATGGCTGTAACATATTCTGTATAACTAAAACCAGAACCGCCATATTCTGTAGGTACTAAAACACCCATTAGACCAAGCTCACCAAGTTTTTTAAAAACGTCTATAGGAAATTCTTGGGATTCATCCCATTCCATCATTTTTGGTAAAATATGTTCTTTACCAAACTTACGTATCATATCAGCTATCATTAACTGATTTTCGTTCATATGAAAATTCATACCAAAGTCGTTTTCTAAAAGTGTACCAGACATGTTATATTATTTGAGTGATTAATTAATTTATTTTCTCCGTTTAGGAAATCTAAGCCTATAACAAAATTAAATCCTGAAACATTTGCTCCTAATTTCTTTACTAAATTTGCAGCAGCATCTGCAGTGCCTCCGGTTGCAAGTAGATCGTCGTGTATAATTACATTCCAACCTTTTTTAAGGGCATCTTCATGCATTTCAATTTTGGATGTTCCGTATTCTAAATCGTATTCAACACTAACCGTTTTGTAAGGGAGTTTACCTGCTTTTCTGACTAATACAAATGGAATACCTAGTTTATTTGCAACCAAAAAACCAAACAAAAAGCCACGGCTTTCAATACCAACAATGGCATCGGGCTTATTATCAAATCTAGAAATAAACTCATCTACAATTCTGGAGCATAAATTTTGATTGTAAAAAACAGGAGTAATATCCTTAAAAACTATTCCCGGTTTTGGAAAATCGTGAATGTCTCTGATATTATCTGCTATATCTTTTTCTAAATTCATAAGCTTTACAAACTTAGTAATTTTTTAGAATTTTTTTGAATTATATATTAAGTGATTTTAAATAAAAACAAAGCAAAAAAAAACCTCGTTCAAACTAGTAAACGAGGCTTATAAATAACCATAAAACAAATTAATAATATACTGGTCTTCTTACTTCGCAAATATGTTTACTGAAGCGAATTACCTGACGTGTATAACCATATTCATTATCATACCAAACATAAAGCACAATACTTTTTTTATCGGGCGATACGATGGTTGCCTGACTATCAAATACACTTGGGCAAGAACTTCCGATAATGTCGGTGCTTACTAATTCGTTACTAAACGCATATTGAATTTGTTCAACTAAAGCCCCTTGTAATGCATAGCGTTTAATTATATCATTAACATCTTCCTTAGTTACTTCTTTATTAATATTTAAATTTAATATTGCCAAACTAACATTTGGAGTTGGAACTCGAACTGAATTTGCAGTAAATTTCCCGCTTAAATGAGGCAATACTTTTTTTAATGCACTTTCGGCACCAGTTTCGGTAATAACCATATTTAAAGCAGCCGAACGTCCACGACGGTATTTGGCATGATAGTTATCTAATAAATTTTGATCGTTAGTATAAGAATGTACCGTTTCGATATGGCCTTTTTGAATTCCTAATTCTTTATCAATGACCTGTAATATTGGCATTATTGCGTTGGTTGTGCAACTTGCTGCCGAATAAACTGATTCATTTTTTAGATCAACAGTTTCGTGATTTACACCGTGAACAACATTAGGAACATCGCCTTTTGCCGGCGCAGTTAATAAAACTTTTGACACACCTTTCGATTTTAAGTGTCGGCTCAGAGCCTCTCTGTCGCGAAACACACCAGTGTTGTCAATTACTAATGCATCGTGAATACCATAAGATGTATAATCAATTGTATCAGGCTTATCAGCATTTATCATATAAACAGTATGTCCGTTAATAATTAATGCTTTGTTTTCTAAATCCTCAATAACAGTTCCCGGAAAAGGACCGTGCACAGAATCTGTTCTCAATAAATCTGCGCGTTTTACAATTTCCTCGTCACTATTGCCACGGGTAACAATTGCTTTTAATCTTAACTGTTCGCCTTTACCAGCCTGTGCAATTAATTCACGTGCTGCTAAACGGCCAATTCTACCGAAACCATATAAAATTACATCCTTAGGCACAACCGGATTTGGCACACCCAACATGCCTTTTAATTTATCGTTAATAAAATCTGTTAGAGATGTATAATTTAATTTCTCCTGATCCCATTCAAAGGCTAGTTTACCCACATCTATGCGGCCTGCCCCTACTTTAGAATTTAAAATTTCGTTTGAAATAGCAACCGTTTCGTAAACAGAAATTGGTTTTTTAACAATGTTTTTTGCGTACAAATGAAGGTTCATAATTTCACTTGCACTTTTATCAAATAATTGGTTTCGAAATAAAATTAGTTCTATGGATTTCTCAAACCATAGTTTTCCAACTGCATTAATTAAATCAATGGCGGCTTTTTCTTGTTTTATCCAGTCATTTAATTGAATTTGATAATCGATGTTGTTTTTCTCTTTAGACTCCATTTTGGTATTTTTTTGGTGTCACAAAAGTATTTAATTCATTGTGAATTAGCCAATTTTGTTAATAAAGTAAGGCTTAAATGTTTATAAAAGCCGAAATGATTTTTAGTCATTCTCTAAATTTCAAGGCGATAAAACTTAAAAGAATTTATTCGTCAATATTATTTAATTTTGCCCTGATATGAGAGATGTAATTTGGACTTTAATAATTATTTGGGTTGTATATAAAATAATAGATGTGTTTAAAAACACCAAACAAAAATCGTTTTCAAATAACCAATCTTTTAATAGCTATAAAACACCGCAATCGGAAAACGCTAAAAATTACTCCACAAAAAAAGAACCAAAAGTGAATGTGAAAAAAAATATTGACAAAGAAGGAGACTATATAGATTTTGAGGAAATTAATTAACCAAAAACAGCGTTGGTTTATTTAGTATTCTGGTTATATTTTTTTACTAATTTATTTTTTAGAGTTTTTGCATTGAATAACATTCTCAACAAATTCATCAAAAAGATATCTGGCATCTAAAGGTCCGGGACAAGCCTCGGGATGATATTGAACAGAGAAAGCGTTTTTATTTTTAACCCTTATGCCTTCTATGGTTTGATCATTTAAATTAACATGCGTTATTTCTATATTGGTGTTTTTTGAAATATCTTCAGGACTAACAGTAAAGCCATGGTTTTGAGATGTAATTTCACAATTACCACTAATAACATTTTTCACAGGACTATTAATCCCCCGATGTCCGGTATGCATTTTATAGGTTGATATTCCTTGAGATTGAGCTAATAGCTGATGCCCAAGACAAATTCCAAAAACAGGAATTGTGGTATCTACTAATTCTTTTACCAATTTTGTTTCGTTTACCATTGCGCCCGGATCGCCGGGACCATTGGATAACATGATTCCATCAGGTTCAAAAGCCAAAATTTCATTAATGGTTGATGATAATGGAAAGATTTGGAGATAACAATCCCGATCGCTTAATGATCTTAATATGTTTTTCTTAACTCCAAAATCTAATACAGCAATTTTATTTTTGGCGTTTTTATTACCAAAAAAATAACTCTTTGCCGATGATACTTTTGATGACAACTCTAAGCCTTCCATTTTTGGAACTTCGGCTAATTGTTTTTTTAATAACTCCACATCTAATATTTCTGATGAAATAATGCAATTCATGGCTCCTCTATCTCTTACATATCTTACAACTGCTCTGGTATCTAACTCACAAATTGAAACAATATTTGATTCTTCAAAATACTGTTGTAAACTTTTTTTTGACCGAGGTCTAGAAAAACCATTATTAAATTTTTTGCAAACTAAACCTGCTATTTTTAATCCATCACTTTCTACTTCAGAATCTTCAATACCATAATTACCTATATGTGAACTTGTCATAACTACAATTTGGCCAAAATAAGAAGGGTCTGAAAAAACCTCCTGATAACCTGTCATTCCGGTATTAAAGCAAATTTCTCCTGTAGTTGTGCCTATTTTTCCTGCCGCCCTGCCTTCAAAAACTTTTCCATCCTCTAAAACCAATAAAGCTTTTGATTTTAACGCGTATTTTAAATGCATAATTTTCTATTTTAATGCAAAAATGCGCTTTATTTATTATCTAAACTTTTAAATGTTAATTTATTTTTAAAACTTAAATTAATTTTTATTAGTTAGAAAAACTTTACCCAATTATTATCTCATAAGCATAAAAATTAAATTTAATTTTATTGGAAACAATCTAAATATATCGTTAGTAAATTAAACTTTTTATTGAGTAAATAATTAGATTATTTAAAACATAAGTTATATATTAGCTAATTAAATTTACATATATTATGAATAGAATAATTTATTCTTGTTTTTTATTTATTTCAATTTTTCTATCAGGTACTGTTTTTGCTCAATTAACATTTACAACGCCTCTTACTGCTTGTTCCGGACAAACTACTAATGCAATTATTACAGCAACACCGGCTACTGCAACCTCATACACTTGGGGAACTTTATCGACCGGACCAATAATATCTCCAAGCACAGGTACGCAAGTATCAATTAGTTATCCAACATCCGGAAATTACACCATTGTTTGCGTTGCATTAAGTGGAATAAACCCAATTGCAACGGCATCACAAGTTGTGGTTGTTAACTCTAGCCCTACATTAACGCTTTCTGCAAGTTCGTCTACTGTTTGTTTTGGTCAACAAACCACATTAAGTGCTTTTGGAGCAATAAACTACACATGGTTTCCATCCTCATCTCTTAGCACTGCAAGTGGCTCAATAACTAATGCTACTCCAGTTACTCAAACTACTTATTCGGTTTTTGGCGATAACGGTAATGGATGTATCGGTTCTGCTCAAATAACAATTAACGTTAGTCTGGGTGCATCATTTATTGTCTCAGCAACATCGTCAGCTGTATGTACAGGATTTACTTCAACATTAAGCGCAACAGGAGCTACCTCATATACATGGAGCGGAACAACTTTATCCTCTCCTGTAACACAATCTTCTATATCCGTTGGTCCTGGCACATACTCTGTGGTAGGTAGTATTGGTTTAGGATGTAATAGTTTTTCAGTTATAAATATTAGTTTAGCCCCTCCATTAAATGTGCAGGTTACACAATCAAGTTTCACAACTTGCATGGCATCCAAC